>CAYLXY010000230.1:0-3694 GCA_964387405.1 uncultured Clostridiaceae bacterium | reverse complement strand
GATAGCTCTAAATAAAATTAGCTCTAAATATGATATCCCAGTTAAAAAATTAGAACTTTTTTACCAAGACTATGATTTTTTAAATTTAGAGATGTATAAGATTGCTGCTAAATTACTAGGTATTACTTTGAATGAAATAACATCTACCGAAACTATAGATATAGATAAAACAATAGAGACTGTGAAGCGAAGAGAGAAAAAAATTATTAAAACAGAAAAAGATACCAAAGATTTTAATGATCTCAATAAATTCAATATTGAGATTTTCTCGAATATCATTGATATATTAAAACTAGGTGGTGAATAAGTATATGTCGAGAATTAAACTTAGCCAAACTGCTAAAGATGAAATAGAAGCGTTTTCTTTAGAAATCTTACAGTATCTGGAGGATAGATACAAAAAAAATATTTATAATAATAATCCTTTTGAAATGATAAGTTACCTAAATAAGAAAAATATAATTATTAGATACCCGACAAGTATTGATACCGTTTCAGGATTGTATTATAACTTGTATGGCTATAGATGCATATATATAAATAGTAATCATTTATTATGTAGGCAATATTTCTCG
This sequence comes from uncultured Clostridiaceae bacterium, assembly GCA_964387405.1. Taxonomy (GTDB): domain Bacteria; phylum Bacillota; class Clostridia; order Peptostreptococcales; family Natronincolaceae; genus JAAZJW01. The sequence goes on along the minus strand of CAYLXY010000230.1, from coordinate 3,119 downwards.
TGTTGGCATGAATATTTTCATAGTACTAGAAATAAACAAGATAATACAGAATTAGAGGAATTAGAAGCAGATTATTTTGCCTCTTGTATGTTGCTTCCAAGAGAAGATATAAAAACTTATTTTAGAAAACTAAAGATAAGTTATAATGATCTTGATGAAAGTAGTTTGATAATAATGCAACATTATTTTAATGTTAGCATTTCTGCACTTGCCTATAGATTAAATGATATTTATAACACTGATAAATTTGGGCAGTATATAAGATATAGAGACATTAAATTAAATGAAGAGCTTATTGATAAAACAAAAGAAATAGAATTTGAATCTGATTATATCAAGATGGAATTATTGTATCCTACCAATGATTTTGTTACATCTAAACATATATTAGAAGCAATAATATATTTGATAGAAAATGATAAGATTTCCACAAACAAGACTAACTTTATATATAATTTTATAAATGAGAAGGGGGTTCAGTTCTTATGGTAGATATTAATTTAATTACTGAATCTTTTTGTGATGCGGATTTTCTAATTAATTTAAGCATACATAATGATTTATTATTTAAAAAATTTTATAAAACCCAGAAATGTGTATATATTGCAGATGTTGTTAGAGATGAATTAAAAAATTTACTTCGAGATTTAGGTAAGTACGAGCAAATTTATGGCAAACTATTTAGTTCTAAAAACAATAAAATATCAATAGTGTGTTTTGATGAATTTGATAAAGATGTTAGATCTTTTATGAAAGCTGTCATCACTGAACACGGAATGAGAATTACTAAAGATGAAAACCTTGGAGAATTTAAATCGGCTTTATATAGTTTATGTTTAGAAATTAATGTTCTTCGCACATGTGACCATAGATTTATAGCAAAGGTCATTCAAAAATCACCATTTAACAATATACAATTTGTTACATTAAGAGAAACTTTATTAACTTTTATGACCGAATTAGAAGCAACAAAAATAGAAGAAGAAATAAAGGAGCTAAATGATGACTTTAATATTGAAAAAGATAATAAAAAATTAAGAAAGAAAAAGGAGGACATGCTAAACTTTTTTAATAGCAAAAGGCTCTAAAATAAGGTTCATTTGGATAGGTAGAGGTATTATTGACATAATGTTTATAAATATAGAAGATAGTCACAATTTATGGTTTTAATAAGATTAGGGGGTTACTATTTCGTGAATCGAAAAGATATATTTGCACAAATGCTTTCGCTGGGAGGATTCGGTGATATTCAAGTAGATAAGAAAGAAACTATAGAACATCGAAAAACACTTGGAAAGTTACTTGAAAAAAGTAGAAAAGAAGCAAAATCAATCAATTGCTACTATTGTGGTGATGAATGCAGTAGCTTTTGCAATTCTCATTCAATACCTGCATTCCTGATTAAGAATATATCGAATGATGGAAAAGTTTATAATAATAATGAAATGATTGAGTTGCCACTTATGGATGGTGAAGTAGGTGTTAATAAAACAGGAACTTTTCAATTAATATGTAGAAAATGCGACAGTAAAATCTTTAGTGATTATGAAAATCCTGAGAATTATAAATCAAAGCCAACTGCAAAAATGATTGCTGAAATTGCAATGAAGAATTTTTTGAAGAGTATTAGTAAGAGGAAGTTAGAAATACCACTATATGATTTTATTAAATCCGATTTAAGTATGCCTTCACATTTACATGAAGCTCGTCAGACAAACAATGACCTAGATTTAAATGAATACATTAATGAATTCAAGAGGGCCAAGAGAGTAGCAGAAAAGGGTTGGTCAGATGAATACTACCTTTTTTTTTATAGGAAATTAGATTATGTAGTTCCCTTAGTTTTTCAAAGTAATGTAAGTTTAATTGTTGATTTAGAGGGCAATATTGTAAATCAAATTTATAATACATCTCCAAATTATGTATTGAAATCTCTTCATATATGTGTTTTCCCACTAGAAGGATCTAGTGTTTTAATGATGTTCATAGACTCTAAAAATAAGAGATATAGAAATTTTTATAAGCAATTTAATAAATTATCTGATGAAGATAAATTAAAGGCTATAAATTTTATAATTTTCAGCTTATCTGAAGATGTGTACATCAGTAAGAGTATTGATAAGGAAGTAATAAAAAATGAAAAATTTAGGGAGGTTTGCACAAAAACCCTTGATATAGTATCATTAATGCCTGTTCAAGAACCCTATGCATTAGCTAAGAAAAACTTTGATTTTATACAAATGCATGAAATGCCAAATTTATTATCTAGAAGATATAAGTTATAGTGTGAAAATAGTATTATTTTTGGTTTTGATTCATTGAAGACACGGACACGAATGGAGATGTTATATAGTTCATTGTTCTTCTTGAATATAGCTATATACTTGCCTCTAAAATAATATTTTACTAGTCCATCGAGTAGGGGAAAATTCATGGAAGTGATTTGTAGAACGAGCTTAAACCACCATTAGTTTTAGTGAATATAGAAAGCTAAAACTTGATTTAGATTGGATAAGGAAGATAACAAACAGAAAATTTTAGCTTTTGAATGAATTTAAAGTTTCCTAATTAGAGGTAATATAAGAAATGAAAACAGATACAATTAATAGATTTGAAGAAAGATAAAAATAGCATTCCAATATGAAAATTTCTACAATATCTTGCCACCAAGGGAATGGTATCTATTTATGACATCTTTATTGACCTCTCAAGGCACGTTGAAGTTGTTGTGTTGATAGAAAAGCAATAGAACCTAGTAATATCAATAATTTAGGCCATTGAGTGTGTAGATGACATTCAATGGCTTTCTGTTTATGGGAGCATATCTACTTAGAAAAAAGAAGATAGATAAATAAAAAATACTAGGATAGCTGTAAGAAGAAGGTGTTTCAAAACTATTTATTCTTAAATTGACATACCTTTAATACATGTACTAGGACTTATAAATCTTTTTATAATAAATTACCTTTATTTTAGGCAGATGATTCTAATAGCTTGATGAACTGAATAACAAAATGTTATATAATAAGATAAAAGCAGAATTAATTTCTGAAAGGGTAGATAACTCTAAAGATAATATGGGTTTAACTTCTTTTAAAGGAGCAGTTGTTCGTAAAGTA
>CAYLXY010000229.1:0-3721 GCA_964387405.1 uncultured Clostridiaceae bacterium | reverse complement strand
TTATTATACCATATTGGAGGCTAAAGTAAATGGATTTACAAGCTATAACAGATGAGGCAGTAAGAATAGCTAGGGATTATCCAGAGTTGACATATAAAGAGGCTATAGAAAAAGCAAAGGAGATGTTGATAAATGAAACTTTACGAACTAAGGGAAATGTATCAGAATGTATGGAACTTAATTGAGGATGAAGATGTAGATATAGAAACACTTGAAATGGCACTAAATCAAATTGAAGAAAACATAGAATTAAAAGCTGAGGGTATGGCTAAACTTATTAAAAGTATTGATGGAGATATTGCAGCACTTAAAGAAGAAGAAAATAGACTTGCTAAGAAAAGGAAAGCACTTGAAAATAAACAGAAAAATATTAAAACATATTTAGAATATCAACTAATAGGAATGGGAATTGATAAAGTTAAAACTCCATTATTCACAGTAGCACTACAAAATAATCCACCAAGTGTAAGATTTATTGATGAGGCTCTAATACCAGAGCAATACAAGGTTAGAACTGAATTAGTGAGCATTCCTAAAAAAATAATACTAGATGATATTAAAAAAGGTATTGAAGTTGCAGGGGTTGAGGTAATACAAGGTAAATCATTAAGAATTAGATAGGAGGATAGTAATGAGAAGGGCATATAGCAAAAATGCATTAGACAATATAGACAGTTGGATAACAAGGGACAACAGGCAAGAGCTGCCTGAGGAAGTTTACACTATTGATGGATATGAGGAATATGGAACATTTGAAACATACGAAGATGCTTTACAGTTCTTTATGATGAATCACAAAAACGATGATGATTATCCACAAGATTATATATATAAGGTAAAGGAGTGGTGATGATGAACTTATATCAAAAAATAGTTGAAGTAAGAAAAGTAGCTGAAGGGTTTACTAAGGATAAAAAGAGTTTTGGATATACCTATGTATCAGGGAATCAAATCCTAAACAAAATAAAAGACAAAATGAATGAATTAAATCTATTGTTAATACCCTCAACAAAGTTAGGCGAACACCATACACACGAATATGTTACTTCCAAAGGGAAGGATGCAATTGATTTTGTGGTATCTGGCACTATGTATTATACATGGATAGATGCAGATAGTCCAGAGGACAATTTAAATATTGAGTGGGCTTATTATGGGCAGCAAGATGATATCTCTAAAGCTTATGGAAGTGCTTTGACTTATAGTGAGAGATATTTCTTATTAAAATGCTTAGGTCTTCCAACAGATGAAGATGATCCAGATGCAAAAGGTAGCAATTTAGAGCAAAAAACACCTGTTAAGCCAGTTGAAACTAAGAAAGATAAGCTTTTAAATGAATTGTTTCGCTTAGTTAAAGCTAAAAAGTATGAGAAAAATATTATCCCTTATTTAGAAAAAACATACAACAAGAAAACTAGTGCTGAATTAAACGAACAAGAAATAAATGAGTTAATTGAGCTATTAAAATCTATGGGTTAGGAGGTGAGGTGAATTGAATGGGTCCACAAATAGAGAATGGATATACAAGGATAGCAAATGAACTATTAGAAGTGTTATCTCAACTTAATTTAAATGGCACACAATATAAAATATTATTAGTTGTATTTAGATACACTTATGGATTCCAAAGAAAAGCACATGAACTATCTTTAACATTTATATCTAATGCAACTGGATCTCATAAAGCAGTTATTCAAAGAGAAGTATCTAACTTAATAAAAATGAATATATTAACAGAAATATCAGCTCCTACATTTAATAAGCCAAGAGTAATTGGATTTAATAAAAATTATTCTAGTTGGGAGTTAACCAAACAGTTAACAGTTAACCAAATAGATAACCATACAGTTAACCAATCAGTTAACTCTACAGTTAACCAATCGGTTAACCAAGAAAGAAAGATTAAAGAAAACCTTAAAGAAAGTATATATATACAGTATGCAGAAAATGTGAAAATGAAAGAGAATGAATTTAATACTTTAGTAGAAAAATATTCAGAAGATACTACTAAGAAAATGATTGAAGTATTAGATAACTATAAAGGTAGTAGTGGGAAAAAGTATAAAAGTGATTATAGGGCTATTCTTAGTTGGGTAGTTGATAAAGTTACAAAGGAGGGTGGCAGTGGAAAGCTTAGTGGAAATAGCGGAAAGAATAAAAAGCAAGATAGCGAAGGATGGGATCTCTCCCATATTATCAGAAAAGCTTAGTTATGAATGCGAAATATGCAAGGATCAGGAATGGATTTACAATTTAGAAACGAATACTGCAAAGGCTTGTAAGTGCCAAGAAATTAAAAGATATAGAAGAATAATAGAAAGTAGTGGAATTGCTAAAGTATTTTTAGATAAGAACTTTGACAATTTCAATGTTACTAATAAGAATTTAAAGCTTATGTATAATACAGCAAAAGAATATTCTGATAATTTTAATGATATAAGAGATACAAAACATAATTCATTAGCATTACTAGGACAGGTTGGAAGTGGGAAAACACACTTAACAATAGCAGTTGCAAATGTATTAATGAGTAAAAACATAGGTGTTAAATATATGCAATATAGGGAAGATATACCAAGAATAAAGCAAGTTATAACATCCGAGGTAGATTATAATAGAGAAATTTCAAAATATAAAAATGCAAGTGTATTACTTATAGATGATTTATATAAGAGTGCAATAGGCAAAAGCCAATGGGGTGAATATCTGAATGATGCTGATAAAAGAGTAATGTTTGAGATTGTGAATTATAGATATTTCAAAGGATTGCCAATAATTATTAGTAGTGAATGCAGTGCAACACAAATATTAGAACTAGATGAGGGGATAGGTAGTAGAATAATAGAAATGTGTAAGGATTATGTCGTTGAAATAAAAGGGAAAGAGAATAATTACAGGTTAAGGGGTTGATAGAATGCAAGACTTGATTAGAGAATTAAATAAAAAAAGGCAAGAACTTAATACAGCAATTCACTTATTAAAAGATAGAGGCACAGAAAAAGCTAAGGCAGAAAATAAGTATCGCATGGAACTAGCAAAAGAAATGCTGATACAAAGAGATAACAAAATACCAGTAACAATAATATCGGATATATGTAGAGGGAATAAAGACATAGCTAAGCTAAAACTAGATAGAGATATTGCAGATATTATGTATGAATCAGTATTACAAAGGATTTATGCAACTAAATTAGAGTTACAAATAATAGACAACCAAATGAGGAGCGAATGGAAAGGGGATAATTAAAAATGAATAATACAGTATTGATAGGCAGGCTAACAAGAGATCCAGAAATTAAATATTTAGATAGTGGAACAGCAAATACAACATTTACACTAGCAGTTGATAAAGGACTAAGCAAAGAGAAAAAAGAGCAAGCGGAGAAATATGGTAATTCAACAGCTGATTTTATTAGGATAATTGTATGGGGAAAACAAGCAGAAAACGCAGCTAATTATTTAGTTAAAGGGCAATTAGTAGGAGTGCAAGGCAGAATACAAACAGGAAGCTATGATGACAAAGACGGTAAAAAGGTATATACAACAGAGATTACAGCTAATCAAGTTGAATTCCTAGAATTTGGGGATAAGAAGCAAGAAGATTTTCAAGCACCAGATGGGTTTAATAGCTCTAGTAACGACGATATACCATTTTAGCAACGCATTATGTTATTTATGCGAAGTAATGAGAGGGGGAAATAGAAGTGAAAGTTGCGGTTAT
>CAYLXY010000228.1:0-3722 GCA_964387405.1 uncultured Clostridiaceae bacterium | reverse complement strand
CGCAGCAAAGATAAACAAAGTACAAGATATGGCGCTAAAAATGGGTGCACCAATAGTAGGATTCAATGACTCAGGTGGGGCAAGAATCCAAGAAGGAATAGATGCACTCTCAGGTTATGCAAAAATATTCTATAGAAATACAATCTCTTCAGGTGTAATCCCACAAATATCAGTAATAATGGGACCAAGTGCAGGAGGGGCAGTATATTCACCGGCGATAACAGACTTTATCTTTATGACAGATAAAACAAGTATGATGTTTATCACAGGACCACAAGTAATTAAGTCAGTAACAGGAGAAGATGTAACCCAAGAAGTACTAGGGGGAGCAAATACCCACAATAAGATAAGTGGGGTAGCACATTTTATAGACAAAACAGAACAAGAGACAATAGATAGAATAAGGGAATTACTAGCACTATTACCATCAAATAATTTAGAACAACCACCAGTGTACGAAATAGAAGACGATATTAATAGAATAGATGAAAGACTAAATAAAATAGTACCAGAAGACCCCAATAAACCGTACGATATGAAAGAAGTCATAAAAATGCTAGCAGACGAAGAATACTTCTTCGAGGTTCAACCACTATATGCGCAAAATATCATAATTGGGTATATAAGGTTAAATGGAAGAACGGTAGGCGTAGTAGCAAATCAACCAAAAATACTAGCAGGATGCTTGGATATAAATGCATCAGACAAAGGAGGAAGATTTATCAGGACATGCGATGCATTCAATATACCGATTTTAAATCTAGTAGATGTACCAGGATTCCTACCAGGGTTATCACAAGAATATGGTGGAATTATAAGACACGGAGCAAAGATGCTGTATGCATTTGCAGAAGCAACAGTACCAAAAGTAACACTAATAGTAAGAAAAGCATACGGAGGAGCATATATAGCAATGGGAAGTAAAGATTTAGGAGCAGATCAAGTATTTGCATGGCCAAATGCAGAAATTGCGGTAATGGGACCAGAAGGAGCCGCAAATATAATATTTAAAAACGAAATAGCAAACTCAGACAACCCAGTAGAAACCAGAGCAAAAAAGATAGAAGAATATAGAGAAACAGTAGCAAATCCATATATAGCAGCACAAAGAGGAATTGTAGACGATGTATTAGTCCCAAGTCAAACAAGACCAAGATTAATAAGTGCCTTCGATATGCTAGAATCAAAGAGAGAGAAGAGACCAGCGAAAAAACATGGCAACCTGCCATTATAAGGGGAGAGAAATAAATGGGTGACAAAATTACACTGCTAGAAGCACTGATAGTAACAATAGCAAGTATGATTGTAGTATTTGCAGTTCTAGCTTTGATAGCTTGGATGATAGGATTATTGAAAAACGTAGGAAAAGAAAGTGTGAAAGAACAATCAGAGCTCCCTAAAAAAGATGGGCAGCTTATATCTGTATCGGATGAGATACAAAGGGAAGTGGAAGAAGGTGAGGAACTAATAGCTGTTATATCAGCTGCTATAGTGGCAAGTATGGGATTTAAAATACCGAATATAAATATAAAAGGTATAAAAAGAGTTAGTCAAAATACAATTGCTTGGAGAGAAATGTCAAAGCAGGAATATTTTTACGGCAAATTATAGATAAGTGGAGGAGAAAAAATGAGAAAATTTATAATAAATGTAAACGATAAAAGCTACGAAGTAGAAGTAGAAGAAGTGGGAGAAGCAGGGGAAAGAACATCAGCAGTAGCGCCAAAGAGACCAGCAGCACCAGCAGCACCAACACCAAAGAAAGCACCAGTAGCACCAGTAGCACCAGTAGCACCAGTAGTGCTAGAAGCACGTGCAGGCCAAGAAGTAGTAGAATCTCCAATGCCTGGTAATATATGGGATATATTTGTAAAAGAAGGGCAAGAGGTAAAGAGTGGTGATGTATTGCTTATTCTAGAGGCAATGAAGATGGAAAATGAGATAGTATCACCTAAAGATGGTATAGTGGTAAGCATAATTACTCAAAAAGGAGCCTCTGTAAACACAGGAGATAAATTAGTAATCATAGACTAAGCCTCCAGGAAAGGATGAAAAAGATGTTAGAACTAATAACTGTTTTTTGGCAAAACACTGGTTTTGCAACCATGGAGTACGGACATATTGTTATGCTATTAATTTCTTTAATCTTAATGTATTTAGCGATAGCTAAAGGTTTTGAACCATTAGTATTAGTACCAATTGCATTTGGAATGCTCTTGGCGAACTTGCCAGGAGCAGATTTAATGAAAGGACCAGTAGTTGAAATTATAAAAGACCCGGTTACTGGAGATCTAGTGAGTAAAACCAAAGAGTTGGGAGGGCTTTTATACTACTTGTATCAAGGAGTAAAATTAGGAGTCTACCCACCGTTAATTTTTATGGGAATCGGAGCCATGACGGATTTCGGTCCATTAATAGCAAATCCAAAGTCATTACTGTTGGGCGCAGCAACTCAATTTGGAATTTTCGTAACATTTATAGGAGCGGTACTATTAGGTTTCACCGGAGCAGAAGCATCGAGCATAGCTATAATAGGTGGAGCAACTGGACCAACAGCGCTTTACTTAACATCGAAACTGGCCCCTCACTTACTAGGACCAATAGCAGTAGCCGCTTATTCATATATGGCGCTAGTTCCAATAATCCAGCCGCCAATTATGAAAGCTTTGACAACTAAGGAAGAACGAGCAGTAGTAATGGAACAACTTAGACCAGTATCTAAAAAAGAAAAAATATTTTTTGTAATTATGGTTACATTGGTTACAAGCCTTTTATTACCTTCATCTACTCCATTAATTGGAATGCTGATGCTAGGGAACTTATTTAGAGAGTCTAAACTAGAAAGATTATCACAGTCAGCACAAAATGAATTAATGAATATAGTAACTATACTTTTAGGCGTAACAGTTGGAGCGACAGCAAGTGCAGAAACCTTCTGGAATCTTCAGACATTAAGCATAATAGTTCTTGGATTAGTAGCTTTTGCCATGGGAACGGCATCTGGAGTACTTCTTGGTAAACTGATGTATAAACTCTCAGGCGGAAAAGTAAATCCACTAATTGGATCAGCTGGAGTTTCAGCTGTGCCAATGTCAGCAAGAGTCTCACAAAAGCTAGGACAAGAAGCTAACCCAAAAAATTTCCTTTTAATGCATGCTATGGGACCAAATGTGGCTGGAGCCATTGGTGCAACTGTAGCGGCAGGGATGTTTTTAATGTTCTTTGGATAATAAAACACAAAAGGTTTTGTCAGTTTAAATTTAGTAATGCCAAAATCAATTATTGAAGAACGATTAAAAAGAATCCATAATGCAAATAACGAAGATAATAACGCTTAATTCAATAAAATTTTATAATAGTTATGAAACTCGGCTTATATTGATATAATTACAATATCCTTGTCTTCCTGAGTTTATCTTTATAACTAATGCTTTTGAAGGATTTTATAAAAAGAGCGTCCCAGCTACGCTCTGAAAGATAGCTACGTTTCGATTGTGTTATTACGGCATAAATAATTAAGAGAGCCATAAAAACCTGTAGCCCCGAAATTTTATATCTAGGGATCGCTACAAAGCTTTAGAATACGCTGTTTAGACAAAGCAGTTATCTGAACTGTAACCCGTCAGAGATGGTCATGGAATCTTTTACTTGCTATTTCATGTTGTTCTATCTTGACTTTTGCAGCAAAATCCGGAAATAAAGGCTTGTAATTCAGTAATAGA
>CAYLXY010000227.1:0-3745 GCA_964387405.1 uncultured Clostridiaceae bacterium | reverse complement strand
GGAGGTATTATAATTGAAAAAATTAGTTTATTCTTTTAAAGAAGGAAATTTAGAAATGAGATCATTATTAGGAGGAAAAGGTGCAAATCTATCGGAAATGACTAAAATAGGACTTCCCGTTCCACCTGGATTTACAATAACAACAGAAGCATGCAACCAATATTATGAAGATGGTGAGCAATTAACTAGCAATTTAAAAGAACAAATACTAAAAGCACTAAAAGATTTAGAGGTTACTACAAAGAAGGAATTTGGAAGCATAACAAATCCTTTATTAGTATCAGTTAGATCTGGAGCTGTAATTTCTATGCCAGGCATGATGGATACAGTATTAAACCTAGGATTAAATGATGAGTCTGTTATAGGAATTGCTAAATCCACTAATAATGAACGCTTTGCATATGATAGCTATAGAAGATTTATTCAAATGTTTGGAGATGTAGCTCTCGGTATAGAAAAATATAAATTTGATACTATTCTTGAAAAAAGAAAAAGTGATAAAAATATAGAAAGCGATACAAAGTTAACTGTAGAAGATTTAAAATATATAACAGAAGAATATAAAAAAGTTATTAAAAAAGAAACAGGAAAAGACTTCCCACAAAACACAGAAGATCAACTTCTTATTTCGACAGAAGCAGTATTTAAATCATGGAATAATCAAAGAGCTAAAATATATAGAAAAATAAATGATATCCCAGATGATTTAGGGACAGCTGTAAATATTCAAACTATGGTATTCGGAAATATGGGCGAAAAAAGTGGAACAGGAGTAGCATTTACAAGAAACCCATCTACAGGTGAAAATAAATTATTTGGAGAGTTTTTATTAGATGCACAAGGAGAAGATGTAGTAGCAGGAATTCGTACACCAGAGGAAATTGAAACATTAAATGAAAAAATGCCAAAAGTATATGATGAGTTTGTAAGGGCTACCAAACTATTAGAAAAACATTATAAAGAAATGCAAGATATTGAGTTTACAATTGAAAATGAAAAACTTTATATGCTCCAAACAAGAACTGGAAAAAGAACTGCTATGGCAGCTATTAATATAGCAATAGATATGGTAGAAGAAGGTCTAATTACTAAAGAAGAAGCTATATTGAGAATAGAACCTATGCAATTAGATCAACTCTTACACCCTACATTCCAAGGCACATCACTTAGAAATGCCACTTCTATTACAAAGGGATTACCAGCTTCTGCTGGTGCCGCTACAGGTAAAATTTATTTCACACCTGAAGATGTAGTGAAAGCAAAAGAGGCAGGAGAAAAAGCAATTTTGGTTCGTGTAGAAACCTCTCCAGAAGATATAGAGGGAATGGTAGCATCAGAAGGTATATTAACAGGAAAAGGTGGGATGACTTCCCATGCAGCGGTAGTTGCAAGAGGAATGGGTAAATGCTGCGTAGCTGGTGCAGGAGAAATTCGTATTGATAATGTTAATAAACTTATGAAAGTTAAAGATAAAGAATATAAAGAGGGAGAATACATATCCTTAGATGGTAACGAAGGTATCGTATATGAAGGTGAAATTAAAACACAAACACCAGAACCTTCAGGAAACTTCTTGGTTCTAATGAAATGGGCAGATGAATACAGAAGATTAAAAGTAAGAACAAATGCAGATACAGATAAGGATGCAAGACAAGCTTTAGAATTTGGAGCAGAGGGTATAGGTCTTTGCAGGACGGAGCATATGTTTTTTGAAGAATCTAGAATATTTGTTGTTAGACAGATGATATTATCAACTACATTAGAAGGTAGAGAAAAAGCTCTAGATAAATTATTGCCTATGCAAAGGGATGATTTTGTTAAAATATTCAAAGAAATGAATGGGTTACCGGTTACTGTTAGACTCTTAGACCCACCACTACATGAGTTTTTACCTAGCGAGGAAAAAGATATAGAAGGATTAGCAGAAGAGATGAAAATATCAAAAGAAAAATTAAAAGAAGTAGTAGATGACTTACAAGAAATTAATCCTATGTTAGGTCACAGAGGTTGTCGTCTAGCTGTAACATTTCCAGAAATATATGCCATGCAAACAAGAGCAATATTAGAAGCAGCTGTAGAGGTACATGAATCAACAGGATTTATAATAACTCCAGAAATAATGGTGCCCTTAGTTGGGGAGATTAAAGAATTTGAATATGTAAAAGAATTAATAACAAATGTTGCAAACACAGTATTTGAAGAAAACAATATAAAAATTCCATATTTAGTAGGAACCATGATAGAAATTCCAAGAGCCTGTATTAATGCAGATGAAATTGCAGAAGAAGCAGACTTCTTCTCCTTTGGAACAAATGATCTAACTCAGATGACATTTGGTTTTTCAAGAGATGATGCAAGTAAATTTATTGGAGAATATATTGATAAAAATATATTTGAAAAGGATCCTTTCCAAACAATAGATCGAAAAGGTGTAGGTAAGTTAATGGAAACTGCAGTAAAACTAGGCAAGAAGGCAAAGACAAATATAAAATTAGGTATTTGTGGAGAACATGGAGGGGAGCCAAATTCAATAGAATTTTGCCACCTATTAGGGTTAGACTACGTTTCATGTTCACCATATCGTGTACCAATTGCAAAACTTGCAGCGGCGCAAGCGGCTATAAGACATAAATAACTGTTAAATAAGGAAGGGGAGACCCTTCCTTATTTAATTGACAAAAAGCAGATAATTTAAAACTTTATTCTTGGGTATATATAATATGTGGTTGATAGAATATATTATATAGAAAGTATGTTCTATAAAAGAGGAGTTTTTGAATTTAAAACGTATATATAAGTTAAGAAGATATTTATTACTTAATGAAAGCTATTTAAGTATTTATAATATAATAGAAAGGTTGGAGCCGATGGATTTATCTATTAGAAAAATTACAGAACAAGGAGAGGAAGTAACATTATCCCACTTTGCTCAACTTAGTAAAAATACTAAAGGAAGAGTAAATCCAGGGCGAGAATGTGATATTCGTACAGTATACCAAAGGGATAGGGATAGGATAATTCATTGTCAATCCTTTAGAAGTTTAAAAGGAAAGACACAAGTATTTATTGTAAATGATGATCTTTTTAGAACAAGATTAACACACACATTAGAAGTCAATCAAATAGCTCGTACTGTGGCAAGGGCATTAAAATTAAATGAAGACTTAACAGAAGCAATAGCTATAGGTCATGATTTAGGGCATACATGTTTTGGTCATAGGGGAGAAGATGTACTTAATAAATTAAGTGGCAGATTCAAACATAATGAACAAAGTCTTAGAGTAGTAGATGTTTTAGAGCGAGAAGGTAGAGGACTAAACTTAACCTCTGAAGTAAGGGATGGAATACTGAATCATACAGGACCTAATAAACCGAAAACATTAGAAGGAAAACTAGTAAGACAAGTGGATCGTATAACTTATTTATGTCATGATATTCAAGATAGCATTAATGCAGGAATTTTAACAATAGAAGATTTACCAGCTATTGTATTAGAAAGATTAGGTAAAAGTCACAGTGAAAGAATTAATACCTTTGTAATTGATATGATAGATGCAACAATGAATAAATTTAAAGAAGAAATTGATATTAATATTCATCAAAGTGGAGATATATTAGAAGCAATGGATGTTTTAAGAAATTTTATGTTTAAAAATGTTTATTATGGGGAAGTATGTTCACAAGAAAAAAACAAAGCAGAATTTATTGTAGAATCTTTGTATAATTATTTTATAAATCATCCTGA
>CAYLXY010000226.1:0-3751 GCA_964387405.1 uncultured Clostridiaceae bacterium | reverse complement strand
TTCTAATATTTCAGCAGAGCCTGTAACTTTTCTATGCATTAATTTAGCCAGTAAATTTATCTTTTTTAGAAAGTTTCTTCTATAAAAAATAACCAGTGCTCCAGTCATAGCTAATTGTTCGTTCCATACTTCTAAATCTAGTTTTTTTCCTCTATTGCTTTTTAATAATCTATTTCTATGTTGAAGTATTTTATTATATTGACCTAAAGTATAATAATATTTTGTTGATATTTGAGAAATTTCACGATCCATAAATTTTCTACGTTCACTTGGGCCTTCTTTCACAAGTTTTAAATCTTCAGGTGAAAATAGCACTACATTTAAATTCCCTAATAACTCTCCTACTTTAGTTAATGGTATTTTATTAACTTTTATATCCTTTTTACGTCCTTTATTTAATCTTATTTCTATATTTACATTACCATATAATTTATTTAACTTTACTTGAACATAAGCTTGTTTTTTTATCATATTAATCATTTCTTGATCCCTATTAGTTCTGAAGGATTTGCCTACAGCACATAAATATATTGCTTCAAGTAAATTAGTCTTACCCTGTGCATTATTTCCTATAAAAATATTTAGTCTTGGATGAAATTTCAAATGACTATTTTCATAATTTCTGTAGTTAATTACTTTAAGCTCTTCAATTATCATCCTGCTGCCTCCTGGATAGATTGTTTTCTATATTAATTCTATCTCTATATTATTATAAGTCACTTTATCCCCCACCCTTATTTTCTTACCTCTTTGAATTATTGTTTCTCCGTTTAATTTAACATTGACATCTAATATTAATATTTTAGCATGTCCACCACTATCAGCTATTTCACCTAATTTTAACAATTGATCTAATTTTATATACTCACCTTTTATTTTAATTTGTTTTTTTATTTCCACGATTTCAACTCTCCTATCTAATTATATACCTTTTTCGTCTAAAATAGAAACCCAGCAATTTGCCGGGTCATAATTTAGTAAGATGCTAACCTTACAGGTAATACTAAATATATTATATTATCATTTGTAATTGGCTTTATAATACCAGGACTTAGGTTTGTTGTAAATTCTAAATAAACAATATCATCATCAACAACTCTTAGCGCATCTATAAAATATTTAGAATTAAAAGCAATTTGTAAATCTTCTCCTTCAAGTTCTATTTCAATTTCTTCATGTACATTTCCTAGCTCCGAGTTAGAATTAATTATCATTTTTCCATCCATAATGGTAAATTTAACTAAATTATTACGCCCTTCTTTACCTAATAAAGATGCTCTTTCTATACTGTTTTGTAATTCTTTAGCTTTTATTTTAACTCTAGACTTATATTCTTTTGGAATTACTTGATTATAATTAATAAACTCTCCTTCTAAAAGTCTTGATATTAGTTTTGTGCTATTTACTGTGAATAGTGCATGATTGTTTGTAAGTGATATTTCTATTTTTTCATCTTTTTCTCCACTCATAATACGATTAATTTCATTTAAGGTTTTTCCTGGAATAACTACTTTATTATTTAAATTTGATTCTATTTTACCTTTTCTTAAAGCTACTCTATATCCATCTAATGCTACCATATTTAATATATTTTCTTCTATTTCTAATAGTACACCAGTTAATATAGGTCTAGCTTCATCTTCTGCTGTAGCAAATACAGTTTGACGAATCATATTTTTAAATAAATCTTGTGAAATTTCATATGTTTGTTCTTCTTCTATTTGTGGAAGCTGTGGAAATTCAGAAGAATCATAACTTAAAATATTAAATTTACTAGAAGCACACTTAATAAGTAATTCATTATTTTCTTCTAAAGATATTTCTACATCAGAATCTGGTAATCTTCTAATTATTTCACCAAATAATCTAGAATCTACTACTATGGATCCTTCACTTATAATATTGGCATCCATAACATGATCTATACCTAATTCCATATCTGTAGCAACTAGACGTAAATTTTGATCGAAAGCTTCTAAATAAATACCTTTTAATATAGGTAAAGTACTTTTTGCAGATACTGCTTTTTGAACTATAGAAATACTATTCATTAATGCCTTTGGATTACAAAAAAATTTCATTTGTGGATAACCTCCTTTTGAAAAAACTATATATATAATAACAACAATTAGTAGTAATAGTAGTAGGCTCTGTTATTATGTGGACAAGTACTTTAAATCTAAGGAAACCAAAGTATACACATGTTAACAAAATGTTAAAAACCATGCATGACTTATCAACAAAATGAACAATATATATATAATAAAGAACTATTAACAAAGTATACACCTACTAATGTTGATAATTTATTCGTCTTTTAATTCCTTAATAATATTTTCAATTTTTTCTTTTATATCTGGATTAGCTTCAATATCTTTAGTTATTTTATCGTGAGCGTGCATAACTGTAGTATGGTCTCTACCTCCAAATTCGTCACCAATTTTAGGTAAAGATAGATCTGTTAATTCTCTAGTTAAGTACATTGCTATTTGTCGAGGATAGGAAATAGCCCTTGTCCGTTTTTTAGAAGTAAAATCTTCCATTTTAATATTAAAGTGGCTAGATATAGTTTCTTTAATTAAATCAGTATTAAGCTGTCTAGCTTTAGCTGAAAACAATTCTTTTAATGCTTCACTAGCTAGTTCTACAGTAATTTCACTATTAGTTAAAGAAGAATAAGCAACTATTCTAATAAGAGCTCCTTCTAATTCTCTAATATTAGACTGGATTTTCTTAGCAATATGTACCATGATTTCATCAGGAATATCAATATTTTCCATTTGTGCTTTTTTACGTAAAATAGCAATCCTGGTTTCTAAATCTGGTGGTTGAATATCCGCAATAAGCCCCCATTCAAATCGTGACCTTAGACGATCCTCTAATGTAGGGATTTCCTTAGGCGGTCTATCACTAGAAATAATAATTTGTTTATTTGATTCATGAAGAGTATTAAATGTATGGAAAAATTCTTCTTGAGTTCTTTCTTTACCAGCTATGAACTGAATGTCATCTACTAAAAGAACATCCATTGTACGATAGCGATTACGGAACTCTACATTGCGATCATCACGAATAGAGTTGATTAATTCATTTGTAAATGTTTCAGAAGAAACATAAACTACTTTTGAATTAGGATTGTTTTGTAAAATAAAATCTCCAATAGCATGCATTAAGTGGGTTTTCCCTAACCCTACACCTCCATATATGAATAAGGGATTATAAGCTTTAGATGGAGATTCTGCAACAGCTACAGAAGCTGCATGTGCAAATCTATTACTATTTCCTATAACAAAAGTATCGAAAGTATATTTAGGATTAAGATTAGTTTGAGAAGAAATTTCTGTTGGAATAGTTGAATCAGAATTATTCTCTCTTTTAAAAGTTGTAGGTTTTTCTTCTGTAGGAATTATAAATTCAACTTGGTATTCTTTAGAAGTTATCTGTTTAATAGCATTAACTATTAAAGTTGTATAACGAGAAACAAGAATATCTTTTCCAAACGTATTGGATATCCCTAGAGTTATTTTGTTGTCTTTCAAAAGAATAGGCTCTATAGGTTTAATCCAGGTACTAAAACTTACTTCAGTTAACTCTGGTTTAATAAGGTTAAGAGTTTTTTCCCATATTTGAGGTAATTGATCATGCATAAAAGCTCCTCCTATATTTAAATTGTTTTAAAGAATAAAAAAAGTTATCCCTAGGTTTGTCCACAAGGAAGTATAAAATTACAAAAAATAAAATAATAAGTTTT
>CAYLXY010000225.1:0-3754 GCA_964387405.1 uncultured Clostridiaceae bacterium | reverse complement strand
ATTGAATAGAAATTAAAAGGGTAAATATAAAACAAAAATAAAAGAGTATATAAAATGATTGATATTTATTTAACATTTAAATAAAAATTGCAATAAAAAAATATGCTTAGAGGACTTAATAAAAAGTATTTCTAAACATAATATACGAGGAATGAAAAAAATGAGATCAAAAAAAACTATTAATAAGAGTGTTGAAAATAAAGCAAAAGAAATTCTTCTATTAAAGACAGGTAAACGAGGCATAATTAGAATGATATTTGGAAGAACCGGTATTGTAATTGCACTTTTATTAATCCAGTCTAAGATATTATTTAATATTTTCAAGTTTTTAGAAACGCTAATTCCATATGCTGTTGTTACATTAGCTGTATTCACAGTAATAATGGTAGTTTATGTTGTTAATGCAGAACATAGTGCGAATGTTAAGTTGACTTGGATTATATTAATTATGTTATTACCCGTATTTGGAAGTATACTTTATATTTTCATACAAAAAAATGTAGGACATCGTACCCTTAAAAGAAGATTAGAATTAGTAATGAAAGAATCGGAAGAAGAACTTGAAAAACAAGATGACTTAATTAATAAATTGAAAATGAGAAATAAAGGGCTTTATAATTTAACTAGATATACTGAAAATATAGGAGCTTTTCCAATATATAAAAACTCTTTAACCAAATATTTTCCCCTTGGAGAAGATGCTTTTAAAGAGATGCTAATACAGTTGAGAAAAGCAAAAAAATTTATTTTTTTAGAGTATTTTATTATAGATGAAGGATATATGTGGGGAAAAATTTTAAAAATTTTATCAGATAAGGTAAAGGAAGGTGTAGAAGTTAGGGTTATGTATGATGGGACTTGTGAATTTACATTATTGCCTCATAATTATCCAGAAAAATTAAAAAAATTAGGAATACAATGTAAGGTTTTTGCACCAATTCGTCCCTTTATTTCAACCCATTATAATTATCGAGACCATAGAAAAATATTAGTTATAGATGGACAAATTGCTTTCACTGGTGGAATAAATTTGGCAGATGAGTATATCAATAAAAAGGAAGTTTATGGTCATTGGAAAGATACAGCCATAATGGTTAAAGGAGACTCGGTAGATAGTTTTACTTTGATGTTTTTACAGATGTGGAATATTAATGAAAAATATAGAACTTATATGACAGAGCCATATAAATCACAAGCATCAAAAGAAGATGTAAAAGGCTATGTATTGCCTTTTAGCGATTCTCCATTGGATAATGAAAAGTTAGGACAGATGGTTTATATGGATATTTTGAATAGAGCAGAAAACTATGTACACATTATGACACCTTACTTAATTATAGATGACGAAATGCAAACGGCTTTGCAATTTGCTGCAAAAAGAGGCGTGGATGTAAAAATCATAATGCCTCATATACCTGATAAAAAATTTGTTTTTGCTCAGTCTAGAAGTTATTATAAGGATCTGATTAAGGCTGGAGTTAAAATTTATGAATATACACCAGGATTTATGCATGCAAAAGTATTTGTAAGTGACGATTTAAAAGCAGTTATAGGAACAATTAACCTTGATTATAGAAGTTTGTATCATCATTTTGAGTGTGGGGTCTATATAGAAGAAGGTCCAACAATTTTAGATATTGAAAGAGATTTTTTGCAGACTTTAAATAAATCTCAGAAAGTTACTATGGTTGATATTAAGAAATATAACATTCTTATGACTATTATAGCAAAGATATTAAAACTAATTGCTCCATTAATGTAAAATAAGAGAAAAACACTAGTATATCTATGTAGAGTACAATTAAATAATAAGCCTAAGGGTGAAAGGGGAGAATAATAAATATGAAAACAAAGAAAAGAATAATTTTACTAGTTATATCATTGCTAATCTTAACTTCTTCACTAGCTTATGGAGATACAGTGAGTGAGAATACTGGACAAGTAGAAAATATTATAAATCCTCTAGCAACAAGCAAGTACTTATCAAGTTATAAAATTGATAAAATACAAACTTATACAGGATTAACTGGACAAGCTTACAGTCAGGTAGAGGGATTATCTGAGTTAAAAGATGAAATCAAAGTAAATTTCAATAACTATGAAAGTGAATTTAATATAAGTTATAGTGGAGATACTGGGAATTTAAAAGAGGATATTAGAGCTATAATTAATCAATTAAAGAAAGAAGATGAATATTTTTCAGGCATATATTCTCAAATAGAATACAGATATAAGTATACTTCCAATCAAGCAGAAATAAGTTTTTTTGTAAAATACTATACTAACAAAGCTCAAGAAGAATTTGTAGATTTAGAAGTTAAAAGAGTTGTAGAAGATATTATTAAAGATCAAATGAATGATTTCCAAAGGATAAAATCTATAAATGATTGGATAGTATTGAATACTGAATATAGTATTGATACAAACACAAGTCCTCATGCTGCCTATACTTTGTTTAAGGAAGGTAAGGGAGTGTGTCAAGCCTATGCACTAGCTAGTTACAGATTGTTAGAAGAAGCTGGTTTACAAGTAAGATATGTGACTGGAGAGGCTGGAAATATTGGAGAAGATAAAGTGAGTCATGCTTGGAATCAAGTTAAAGTCGATGGAAAATGGTATAATCTAGATACTACTTGGAATGATCCTAGCCCAGATAAGCCTGGCCAAGTGAGCTATGCCTATTTTTTAATATCTGATAGCACTATAGGTATAGATCACTTCAAAGATGAGTCAAGAGTATATGAGTTAGCTGATAATAATGATTATGAATATATGAGAGAAATGTCACATGCAGCTACACTAGGTGACTACATATACTATAGTAGCAAAGATAATGATAATAAACTTTATAAGAACAAGATAGGAACAGAAGAAAAGACTAAACTTGTAGATGATAGAGGTCAATATATTGTTGGATATGGAGATTACATATACTATAGTAATTATTCTGACAATAAATATATATATAAAATAAAAACCAATGGAAAAGAAAAAGAAGCTTTAAATAATCTACCTTCTAAAGATCTTTATATGGAATATCCATACATTTTATATTATGATGAAATAAATTTCAAAAAACATAGAATAAAAATAGGACATTCAGTTACTGTTGAAGGTGTTTTTTTAAACAAATCAAATATTAGCCTAACAGTAGGTGGACAAGCAGTTGAATTAGAAGCTAGAGTAGAACCAATAGATGCCATTAACAAGGACCTTATATGGGAATCGAGTAATCCATCAGTAGCTAGAGTGGAAGATGGTGTAATCACTGGGATTAAAGCCGGAAACACAGACATAAGAGTAAGAACAAAAGATGGTGATTTTACTGATAGAGTAAATGTAAGTGTAGTGGATGGATATAAAATATTTCCATTGAATGAAGAAAAAAACAATCCTAAATATATGTGGAAAGTAAGATTAAATAGACCTGTTAAAGCTGATAGTGTAAATTTTGATAGTCTATATATAGAAAATGAATATGGTGAAAAATTAAATAGGAGTAACTTTAATATAGAAATATCAAAAGAAAATCCTGCTTTGATTAATATTAATGTAAGCAGTGGAGATGGATATTTAAAGGATAAATTATATTATCTGGTGGTTGATAAATCACTTAAATCTTTAGAAAATAAAAACCTTCTAAATCCTGTAAAAATGCCATTTATTATAAGATGAAAACTAAGAAGATAATAGGATGCCTTTAAGACTTTTTACTTCTCTAAGTATGATGATTATGAGCTAATTTAATCCAACC
>CAYLXY010000224.1:0-3769 GCA_964387405.1 uncultured Clostridiaceae bacterium | reverse complement strand
AAATGGCAAAAATTCTTTTATTGGAACCCTTTCTACTGGGCCTATAAAGGAAATGATGTAATCTTATCTCAAGGTGGAACATGGGGAGAAATCCTTATGCATTCTGGAATAATTTTAGTATTATCTGGTCTAGTATACCTTTTCTTAGCTCCAAAAATAAGAAAGGGGTTAGAATAAACACTTTATAGCCAATGTAAGGGGAATTGATTATGAATGGATTTACACTTCTTGGAATTTTAGCTTTTGTCTATGCAGGATTTGTATTTTTCAAAACCATTAAAAACCAGATGCAATCTGGAATATGGCTAAAGTTAAGGGTTTTAGAAAAGTTATTGGTGAAAAAGGAATAGAAAGAAAAAAATACACTATCAGAAGATGATATATCAGGTGAATTACCAGATATTAAAGGATAGATATCTAAAAGAATACTTAACTAAGAATAGAAAGGGACAGAAGATGAAAAATAATATAGGTCCAATAAAAAATGAAATCACTCCTGTGCGTCTTCATTTGGAATTAAAAGATGATTATCTATCAGATTATCAAAAGAGAATGCTTAGAAGATATGGTGAATCTATTAGTGGAAATTCAATAACTAGAGATATTCTAATACCTTCAGAATAATATCTTTTTGACATGATTTTCTCCTCCTAATATTATTATATCATGTTCGGAAAAGAATTGTCCTCGTATAGCCTATCCATCATGAAATCTAAGACTTATAAGACTAGTTAATAATCGTAGCATTTAAAAAAATCTATCATATACTGGTAAGAAGTATTTCATCAGATATAAGCTATTTGCTTATTCTATTTGGTGAATCTAAAGAATGTAATTTGAAGGAGGTTTTTTAAATGCTTACATTATTACATTGGATCTATATTTTAGTCGTAGTTGCGATTATTACCGCAATGGTTTTTCGAAGGGATGTTGTCTTGATATGTTTAACAGGTACTTTTTTTATAGGGGTCATTTATTCTGGATCAATTATATCAGGTATCCAAACAGTATTTAATTCCCTAATGACCGGAGGAACAGAGATATTCAATATAATGTTAATTATAGCAATTATGGTAGCTATGTTAAAGTCTTTAGAGGCCACAGGAGCAGACAAAGTAATGCTATTTCCTGTTAGAAAACTGATGACAACACCTACAACAACTTTCTTTATTTTAGGTTTTGTTATGTATGTAGCCTCTTTGTTTTTCTGGCCCACACCAGCTACAGCACTAGTTGGAGCTATATTAATTCCCGTGGCAGTTCAAGCTGGTCTCCCAGCAATTTATGCAGCCATGGCTGTTAATATTTTTGGTCACGGTATGGCACTCTCAGGAGATATGATTCTTCAAGGAGCACCGCAGCTTGCCTCTAAGGCAGCAAATGTTGATATTTCATTAGTTTTGTCAAAAAGCATACTACTTTCATTGATTTCTGGAGCTGTAGCAATTCTTATAACCTATATTATGATGAAGAGAGACTTAGCTAAAGAAACGATAGTGACAGTTAAACCAGAAAAAAATAAAACATTAGAATCTGAAATACCTAAAAATTTTTTGGCTAAGATATTTGGTGGGGCTGTACCAGTTATTCTATTGCTTGTTATTATTATGATGGTTGTGAATAAAATAAAAGGTGGTGCTGCAACAGCACTTCTTGGTGGAACTGGTGCTATAATTTTAATCGCCTCTACGATATCAAAAGAAAAGGGTAAATCTTTAGAAAAGATTGTTGATCACCTTAGAGATGGTTTTATTTTTGCAATTAAAATTTTTGCCCCTGTAATACCTATAGCAGGATTTTTCTTTCTAGGTGGAGCAGAGTCAGCTATGATTTTAGGTGAAAATGCGCCAAAGTTGTTGTTTGACATAGGTGAAGCACTAGCACAAACATTGCCTTTAAATAAAGCATCCTTGGGATTTGGTAATATGATAATTGGTGTAATCACCGGTTTAGATGGATCTGGATTTTCAGGCATTCCATTGGTGGGAGGACTTGCTCAAGCTTTAGGTGGACCAGTAGGTGTTAATGTTCCAACTTTAGCATCCATTGGTCAAATTTCAGCCATATGGTCTGGTGGCGGCACTATTGTAGCATGGTCCTTTGGATTAGCAGCAACCGCTGGTATTGCAGGTATATCGCCTTTAGAGTTAGCTAGAAAGAATTTTATACCAGTAATGTGTGGATTAGTAGTAGCAACAATAGTAGGTGTTTTTATAATGTAATAATTGATGTCAGGTTTATATTTATAAGCCTGACATTATTATGTTTGACTTCTCTAGATTATTTTTCACTTTTCAATCATTCTTATATTGACACTTACACTTATGAATAAAATTGATATAGAGTGAGGATTATTGGGTAAGTATATGTTGGAAAAGAACAAAATATAAAACTGAGAGGTAATTACATGAAAATTGGATATGCATGCCTTACAAAGGGTGTAAGGGATACTAACTTTAAAACTTGTACATTAAAAAATGCAAATGAAAAAAACTTAAGCAGAATAATAAAACATAATTTAAAAACTCTGGAGAATATAATGGATTATAATATAGAAAACGAGGTCGATTTGTTTAGAATAAGTTCAGATATTATTCCCTTTGGATCAAATCAAGTAAATTCATTGGCTTGGTGGAAAATCTTTAAAGACGAATTTGAATGTATAAAGGACAAGATAAAAACATCAAAGATGAGAGTATCTATGCATCCTGGTCAATATACAGTTTTAAATTCTAAAAGTGAAGATGTAGTAAAAAGAGCAGTTGAGGATTTAGAATATCACACCAGATTTCTAGATAGTTTGGGAGTAGATAAAAAGAACAAGATAATCCTTCATATCGGAGGTGTCTATGGAGATAAAAAATCTTCAGTAGAGAGATTTATAAAAAACTATAGATTATTAGATGAGAAAATCAAAGATAGACTTGTAATTGAAAATGATGACAAGTCTTATAACATAGAAGACGTGTTAGAAATTTCAAATATTTTAGACATTCCTCTTGTATATGATAATCTTCACAATGAAGTTCTACCTTGTAAATCTTTAAAAGATGATAGATATTATATAGAAGAGGCTAAAAAAAGTTGGAAAAAAGAAGACGGAAGGCAAAAAGTTCATTACTCTCAACAAAATCCAGATAAACGGCCAGGGAGTCATTCAGAAACTATAAATTTAGAGAAATTTTCAAATTATATAGAAGACCTAAAAGATATAGATATAATGTTGGAAGTAAAGGATAAAAATCTTTCTGCCATAAAGGTAAAAAATCTATTAACTCAACAAAAACATATAAAAAAACTAGAAGTAGAGTGGAGTAAATATAAGTATAATATATTAGAACACTCCCCAAGGCATTACAAAGAAATAAGAAATCTCTTAAAGGATAAAAAAGACTATCCTATAATAAAATTTTATAGCTTAATAGACGCAGCCCTAAGTGTAGATGTGGAGATTGGAAATTCTTTTAGTGCTATTGACCATATTTGGTGCTATTTTAAGGATATCTCTACAGAAAATGAAAAAAAGAAATATAATTCATATCTAAGAAGCTATAAAAAAGGGAATTTTTCTATAAAGGCTATAAAAAAACTTCTAATGGAAATGGCAGTTAAATATAATGAAGAAGACCTTCTATCTTCATATTATTTTCACTTTTAAAATAAAATGAGTAAAAATATTGGAATTATTAAAAAAAATATAGTAGATCTTATAGTATTTAGTAATTGAAAATCACTCGACAATAATTATCTAAGTGTACTACTGGACAGG
>CAYLXY010000223.1:0-3789 GCA_964387405.1 uncultured Clostridiaceae bacterium | reverse complement strand
AGAAAATGAGAAGAAATTTATTATTTATGTATAATTTACAATGAAATCCCACAAAATACCTTATATGAATATTTTATATATAAGGAGTGAGTCCAATCAAAGGAGTAATAATGTCAGGAGGAGTAGGTACCAGACTTAGACCTTTAACTTGTCATTTACCTAAGCCAATGGTGCCTATTTTCAACAAACCAGTAATGGAATACGGGATAGATCTTTTAAAAAAGCACGGAATTAATGATATTGCAGTTACATTATGTTATTTACCCGAGACAATAATGAATTATTTCGGGGATGGGTCTAAATTTAATGCTAATATAAATTATTATATTGAAGACAAACCCTTAGGTACAGGAGGTAGTGTAAAAAATGCCCATGAGTTTTTTGATAGTACTATTGTTGTAATAAGTGGAGATGCTTTTACAGATATAGATTTAAGAAAAGCCTATGAATTTCATAGAGAAAAAGGCTCTAAAGCTACCTTAATATTAAATAGGGAACCAGTACCTTTAGAATATGGGGTAGTTATTACAGATGATGATGGAAGGATAATAAGATTTTTAGAAAAGCCTAGCTGGGGAGAAGTTTTTAGTGACACCATTAATACAGGCATATATATACTAGAGCCAGAAGTATTAGATTATTATGAAAAAGGTGAAAACTTTGACTTTAGTAAGGATCTTTTTCCTAGACTCCTTGAAGATAATGTACCAATGTATGGATATATAACAGAAGAGTATTGGTGTGATGTAGGAGATTTAAATACATATATAGAAACCCAATCCCATATATTATCCGATGAAAAAAAGCACTATCTATTAGGAAAAGGGCAGGAAAAAGGCATTTGGATAGGAGAAGGGTCTTTTCTTGAAAAAGGGGTTAAAATACATCCTCCAGTTTACATAGGCAAAAACTCTATAATAAAAGAAGGGGCAGTTATAGAGCCTTATACAGTTATAGGAAATAATTGCACAATAGGAGGAGCCACTTCTATAAAAAGAAGTATTATCTGGGATAATGTAAATATATCTAAAAGCTGTGAGATTAGAAAGTCTGTCATATGTAACAATGTATACGTAGGACAAGCTAGCAGAATATTTGAAGGGGTAGTGATAGGTCCATATTCTAAAGTTTTTAAAGATAGTACAATAAAACCTAATATTAAAATATGGCCCTACAAAACAATAGATGAAAATGTAACAGTAAGAAATAACTTGATATGGGAAGAGAGGTTATCAAGAAAATTATTTGGAGATAGAAATATTTCTGGAATATTTAACGAAAACATAAGTTCAGAAAAGGCTACTAGCCTAGGTACAGCTTTTGCCACTATTATGAAGGAAAAAGGGACCTATCTTGTATCTAGTGATGAGCATAATTTATCAAAGTCTATAAAAAGCTCTATTAGTTCAGGTATACTTTCAACAGGATCACAGGTTATAGATATTAAAAACAGCACCATACCTATGTGTAGATTTGGAGTGAAATATTTCAAAGCAGATGGTGGAATTCATATAAGAAGTGATAGTGATCGCGAAGATATGATTTATATAGAATTTATAGATAAAAAAGGAGCAAATATTGATAAGAATAGGTCGAAAAAGATTGAAAACTGCTTGGCAATAGAGGATTTTAAAAGATGCTCTGGAGGGGAAATTGAAGATCTAATAAATATATATAATTTCTCTGCAATCTACTTAAAAGAAGGCAGAGACCGATTAAAGAATATAAGTAAAATTAAAAATGAAAAACCTAAATTAATAATATCTTCTCCATCAAAAAATATATGTAGTTTAGCAGAAAAATACTTAAAGAGTATAGGTTGTCAGGTTAAAACAATTAAGTATAGCAGGGGATTAAAAATAGAAGATATTAAAAATATGGTATTGGAAAATCAATATGATTTAGCTTTATTCTATAGTGGAAATGGAGAAAAAGTAGCATTAACTGATGGACTAAATACTGTTGAAGATGAAAAATACTATTTATTATCTTTATTGATAGGCCTTAAAAGTGGACAAATGAAAAATGTAATAATTCCATATAATTACCCAAGGGTTATGGAAAAGTTGGCTAAGCAATATAAAGGACATACAATCTATAGTAAATCTGATATATCTAATATTATTCGAACGACAATAAATGAAGAGATTGATCTACAATACATATTGAACTTTGATAGTATTTGGGCTACAGGTAAAATAGTAGATTATCTAGTAGGAAATGATAGTAAATTAAATGACATTGTGGGAGATTTGCCAGAATACTATTATTTAAAAAAGGAGATTCCATGTAGATGGGATGATAAGGGCAAAATAATAAGAAGATTAACAGAAGATAGAAAAGAGACCACGGAACTTAAAGAAGGTGTAAGATTTGTAGATGACAAAGGATGGGCTTTAATTATTCCTGATGGGGAGAGGCCTATATTTAATTTATATACAGAAGGCTATAATGAAGAATATGCAGAAGAACTGTGGATTAAATATGATGAAAAAATCAAAGGCATGCTGGAAGATTGATTTAGAAACCATATTAGATTAAAGGAGAGAGATTTAATATGTGGCCAAGGATTAAAGATAGTATGTTGGATTATAGAGAAGATGTAAGTATTTTATATGGAAGAAATAAAAAGGATAATGTAAGGGATTTTCTTTTAAATAGATTAGATGAAAGTTTTAAAGATATAGAAAATGCTTATTTAAAATTCAACAAGGACTCAGCTGAAGCCAAGTCTTTACCTGAAGGGAGCGAATGGATTTTAGATAATTTTTATTTAATTGAATTAATCTATAAGGAATTGAGAGTTTCTTTAAAGAAGGAAAAAAAGATTATAGTGAATATAATAGAAAGCCACTCTTTAAAGAGCTATCCTAGAGTCTATGCTTTAGCATTAGAATTAATATATAATTCAACAGGAAATATTTCAGAGGAAAGCCTAATAGACTTTGTCAATGATTTTCAAAGGGAAGAGATACTGACCTTAGAAGAAATAGTTAGGTTTTATACAGTCCTTGCCTTAGGACTAATGGAGAATATTAGAAATATTACATTAAAGCTTGTTAAAATAAATAAGAGCTGGGAGCAAATAGATAGTATAGATCTATCTACAGAAGAAAACTTAGAAGAAATCATAGAAAATATAAACACTATGGATTCTACACAAGTAAAAAGACTAGTTAAGAGAATAAAAGAAGAGAAGCACGAAGCTCATCTAATATTAGAAAGAATCAATAAGAAGTTGGATTATACAGACAAGAGTATAAAGGATATATTAGAAAAAGAGTACATGCTTCAATCTAAAAATAAAGTATCTCTAGCTTATGGAATAAATTCCATAAGAAATATATCTTCACTTAATTGGGAAAAGCTTTTTAAATCTATATCTCTAGTAGAAAGGGTATTTGAAGAAGACCCATTAAATATATACGAAACTATGGAAGATAGTTCTAAAAATTATTATAGGCAGGAAACTCAAAGGCTAGCAAAGATTTTTAAAGTAGAAGAAATTTTCATATCTAAGAAAGTACAGGAGTTTGCCAAAGCAGAATGGGATAGGGGTTGTAGGGATAAAAAGGCCCATATAGGATACTATTTAATAGATGAAGGAAAAGATAAACTATTTGACTATTTTGGCTATAGTAGTAAAAACACTAGTAGATATTTAGGGAAATATAGTTATTATTATTTCCCTGTTCTTTTATTGTCTGTTTTTTTAACCAGTCTTTTTAGTATGTATGCTTACAGTATGGGAAATTTATATTGGACTATCGTAATTTTTATTGTGACATT
>CAYLXY010000222.1:0-3855 GCA_964387405.1 uncultured Clostridiaceae bacterium | reverse complement strand
GTGGAAGAACAGTAGGAGCAGGAGTAGTAGCTACTATTATTGAATAATTAAATAATATTTTCTATAACAGGGGGGCTAGGTCTAACCTAGCCCCCTGTTGAGAGCTATTATGATTAATCTGATATGTTTTTCATTGACATAGAATAAAAAATATGATAGATTTTAAAAAGTAATCAATTATATAATAAGAGCTAACTATGTGTATAAGTAATAGATATGTTTACTAGGCTAGCTGTAATAGGAGGTGTAACTATGCGATTAAATATTACATTAGCATGTACAGAGTGTAAACAAAGAAACTACAATACAAGTAAAAACAAGAAAAATAATCCAGATCGTATGGAAATAAAAAAATATTGTAAGTTCTGTAAAGCTCACACTGCTCATAAGGAAACAAAGTAGCAAGGTAGTAGAAATTGTTTAAAAGGATGTGAAGTAGCATGTCTACTCAAGCAAACACTAAAAAAACTTCAAGTGTAAAACAGTTTGCAAAATTTTTAAAAGCCGTACGTTCAGAATTAAAAAAGGTAATTTGGCCTAGTCGAACAGAGTTAATAAACAATACTATTATTGTAATTATTTCTGTAACATTAGTTACACTTGGTCTATGGGTGCTGGACTCTATATTCGGTTTTATTCTAAATTTTATCGTAGGATAAGGTAATATGCTTTTAGAAGGAGGGAAGAGTATCCAATTAAAAGGTGGATACTACTAACATATGTCCGAAAAAGCAAGATGGTATGTTGTTCATACCTATTCAGGTCATGAAAACAAAGTAAAGATGAACATTGAAAAAATTGTTGAAAATAGAGGTATGCAAGATGTTATTCTTGAGGTTAAAGTTCCTACAGAAGAAAGAGTTGAATTTAAAAATGGTAAGAAAAAGGTAAAGGAATATAAGTTATTTCCAGGTTATGCACTTATAAAAATGCATATTACTGATGAATCTTGGTATCTAGTACGAAACACAAGAGGTGTCACAGGTTTTGTAGGACCAAGTTCAAAGCCAATACCATTAACAGATGAAGAAGTAAGATCAATGGGTGTAGAACAACCTAAAGTTGAAGTAGATATTAAAGTTGGTGAAACTATAAAGGTTAGCTCAGGCCCTTTTGAAACTTTTATGGGAATTATTGAAAATATCAACATAGAAAAACAGACTGCAAAAGTAAGCATTTCAATGTTTGGAAGAGAAACACCAGTGGAATTAGAATTTAGTCAAATTGAAAAGATTTAAATTTAAGCAAAGATTAAAAAAGTATATAAAATGAATTTTATACACTTTTAACTATTAAGGAGGTGTAAAGAAGATGGCAAAAAAAATGATAGGACAAATAAAATTACAAATTTCCGCAGGAAAGGCTACTCCAGCTCCACCAGTTGGACCAGCATTAGGACAACATGGTGTAAATATAATGGGATTCTGTAAAGAATTTAACGCTAAAACTGCTGATCAAGCTGGTTTAATAATTCCAGTTGTTATTTCAGTTTATCAAGATAGATCTTTTAGTTTCATTACTAAGACTCCACCAGCTGCAATACTAATTAAAAAAGCTGCTGGAATTGAAAGTGGCTCTGGAGAATCTAATAAAGCAAAAGTTGGAAAGATTTCTAAAGATAAAATCAGAGAGATAGCAGAACTAAAAATGCCAGACTTAAATGCTGCTTCGGTAGAAACAGCTATGAACATGATTGCTGGTACAGCAAGAAGTATGGGAGTTGTAGTAGAAGATTAATTTATAATATAAATTTAAATGGTGGGAGGTTCTAATTAATAACCGTTAATACCACAAGGAGGAATAGAAATGGGTAAAAGAGGTAAGAAGTATAAAGAAGCAATAAAATTAGTAGATAGAGAACATCTTTATAGTACAGTAGAAGCTATGGAACTTGCAAAAAAAATGGCTACAGCTAATTTTGATGAAACTGTAGAAGCGCATATAAGATTAGGTGTTGACTCAAGACATGCAGAACAACAGGTTAGGGGTGCAGTTGTACTACCACACGGAACTGGTAAAACGGTTAAAATCATAGTATTTGCAAAGGGTGATAAAATAACTGAAGCTGAAAAAGCAGGAGCAGACTATGTAGGTGGAGAAGAACTGGTAGAAAAAATTCAAAATGAAAATTGGTTTGATTTTGATGTAGTAGTTGCAACTCCGGATATGATGGGTGTTGTAGGAAAACTAGGTAGGGTATTAGGACCAAAAGGTTTAATGCCAAACCCTAAATCGGGAACAGTAACATTTGATTTAGAAAAAGCAGTTACAGAAATTAAAGCTGGTAAAGTTGAATATAGATTAGACAAAGCTAATATTATACACGTACCGGTTGGTAAAGCTTCGTTCGATGAAGATAAACTAGTAGAAAATTTCAGAACACTTTTAGATGTTATTATAAAAGCAAAACCAGCAGCAGCTAAAGGTCAATATTTAAGAAGTGTTGCAGTGACAACCACAATGGGTCCTGGAATCAAAATTAATCCATCTAAAATAATGGAATAAATTTATTAAAAAATAAAATAAAAAATTATTGACATATATGAATTTTACTGATAGTATTATTTACGCTATTAAAATTGAATATTTTGCCGTAGATAGTAGGTGCTTAAGCTTAAATATCCTACCGAGGCTTTGAATAAATAAAATCAAAGGTCTCGTTTTGTCTATGAAAGGCAAATGAGACCTTATTTTAAATAGACGGCAATATATACGGTATGAATAATTAAAAAGGAGGTGTATCCCCTAATGGCAAAAGCAATTGATGTTAAAAAACAGGTAGTAGCTGAAATTACCGATAAGTTCCAAAGATCTACAGCAGCTGTTGTAGTAGATTATAGGGGTTTGAAGGTAGGAGAAGTTACAGAGCTTAGAAAACTATGCAGAGAACAAGGCCTTGAGTATAAAGTATATAAAAATACTTTAGCTAGAATGGCTGCTGAAAGTGTAGGCATGGAGGAGCTTGTAAAGGAACTAGTAGGGCCTAATGCAATTTTATTTTCTTATGATGATCCAGTAGCAGCAGCTAAAATAGCTAATGATTTTGCAAAAGATCATAAAAACTTAGAATTAAAAGTGGGAATTGTAGAAGGTTCATTTTATGGTGAGGAAAAGCTTAAAGAATTTGCTGCAATACCATCAAGAGAAGAACTTATTGGAAAACTTCTTGGCAGCTTGAAAGCCCCAGTATCAAATTTTGCTTATTTACTACAAGCAATGGTGGACAAGAAAGAAGCAGAGGAAGCTTAAGAGTTATAGTATGAAACTTAAATAAAAAATTAAATTGAAAAGTAGAGGTGCTTAAAATGACAATAGAACAAATTTTAGAAACTATTGAAAATATGAAAGTATTAGAGTTAAATGAATTAGTTAAAGCAGCAGAAGAGAAATTTGGAGTATCAGCATCAGCTCCGGTAATGGTTGGTGGAGCAGCAGCTGGAGCAGCAGAAGAAGAAAAAAGTGAATTTGATGTTGTACTTGAAGCTGCAGGTGGATCAAAAATTGCAGTAATTAAAATAGTAAGAGAGATTACAGGTCTTGGACTAAAAGATGCTAAAGATGCAGTAGATAGTGCACCAAAAGCAGTTAAAGAAGGAGTAGACAAAGAGGAAGCGGAAGAAATTAAAGCAAAATTAGAAGAAGCAGGCGCTACTGTAACATTGAAGTAATTAAAAATTTTTAAAATAAAAAGGACTCTGGGTAACTAGAGTACTTTTTATTTTTGAATTATATAAATTTAATATTTAATATTTAAAATTTAAAATTCAAGTAGAAATAAATGATTGACAGACATATAACTATATGATAATATTATAAATTGCATACTGTACATTATAGCATAAGTCGGCATAATTA
>CAYLXY010000221.1:0-3856 GCA_964387405.1 uncultured Clostridiaceae bacterium | reverse complement strand
TCTGATAATAAAAATCCCGCCTTTTTCAAAGCGAGTATATATCAAAATATATATTAGGTGAATATGATGAATATTTTAGGGAGATTTTTGAATTGTTTGGGTTAGAGTTTAAAGAAGTATATAAAAAAGAATATTTAAGTATTTTTTTTCTGAATTATTTAAATGAGTGGTTTGATAATCCTGATGGATTGGAGAATAAGCATATATTTGAATCATATGAAAAATTATTAAAGAAAATATCAGACTTATAATGGATATTAAAAAATATTTTTAAAGACAATTTCACATAAGGGTTGTTGCTAAAAAGGGTATAGCAAAAGGCTATACCCTTTATTTTGGTCTTGTATATAAAAAATCAGCCATGGAAAGTAGAAGGAAATGGAATAAAAGAAAACTTAGGCAAGAAATCACATCTGCTTATCTCAGGTGTATTTATTTTTTGATTTAAAATGTTTTCTGCTAGTAAATAATATGAAATAAATAATAGTAACTATGAAAACCGGGTATAGGTGATATAATATAATCTAAATAATACTGCTAACTATGAGGAGAGATTAAATGTTTTATAAAAAATTCAAAATAAAGCATAAAATGCTTGTTGGTTTTGGCCTAATAATAGCAATAATGTTAGTCGCAATAGGAGTTTTTTATCTTATTAATAATAATTAGAAAAAGCTGCAATAAATATAAATAATAAAATAGAGAGAAGGTAAAAACATGGGTGATAGTAAAGACGGAATTAGTTTAGTAAAACTTAGAAGTGTTAGCGATGGAATAGTGCTGAGTATGATTAAAGCTATATTAGATGATAACGATATACCTTATATTATAAAGGATAAAGGTGCTGGAGGATATATGAGGATAATGGCTGGGATGTCATCATTTGGTGCTGATGTTATGATAGCAAAAAGAGATTTCGACAGAGCAAATAGTTTGTTAGAATCTATTAGTATTGAATAATTTAAAGTGATTGTTAGAATATATAATTTTAAAATATTTAACAAAGCTAACTAAGTATTCACTATTAGTTAGCCTTGTTTTTCTTCTTATTATAATAATTCTCCATATTTTTTTATATAGAACTTTTTAACTATTTGAACAAGTATTAAATATGCAATTACTGTTCCAACTAGCATCCACCAAGCACTGGCTGGTAATGGAGCTAAACCAAGTAGACTACCTAATCTTGTATAAGGAGCAAAAGAACCTATAATGATTCCAACACTTGTAATGGTAGTCATTATAAATGATGCATTACTTTCTAAGAAGGGTATCTTAGGCGTTCTTAAAGTATGTAGTACAAGTGTCTGTGTCCATAATGAAACGAGAAACCAAGAAGACTGGAAAACTCCTATAAAGGATGCTTTTTGCTCTGGTCCTATTAAATTATAATTTCCACCTGCAATAGTTGGCGCAATTATAAAAAAGCTGATTAGGAAAGTTGTCACATCAAATATGGAACTAGTTGGACCGAACCAAACCATAAACTTCCTAATACCTTCTGCTTCCCATTTTTTAGGCTTATAAAGATATTCTTCATCCATATTATCCCATGGAATAGACATGGAGGAAATTTCATATATTAATCCTAGAAATAGAAGTTGAATCGGCAACATTGGTAAAAATGGCAAGAAAAGACTGGCAAGCAATACTGAAAACACATTACCAAAGTTTGAACTGGTAGTTGCTTTGATGTATTTCATTGTATTACCAAAAATCTTTCTACCTGACAAGATTCCTTGTTCTAGGATCATTAAATCTTTTTCTAACAAGATAATGTCTGCTGATTCTTTTGCAATATCTACTGCATTATCTACTGATATACCAATATCTGCTGCCCTAAGTGCAGGTGAATCGTTAATTCCATCTCCTAAGAATCCGACTACATGTCCATTATCTCTTAAAATAGTAACTAGTCTTGATTTTTGTGTTGGATTTAACTTAACAAGTAAATCATGTTCCTCAACAATTACCTTTAATTCTTCATCTGTTTTATCTAGCAGTTTTTCTCCTGAGATTACTCTATCTGTAGGTAAGCCTACTTGTTCAGCGACAGCAATAGTAACTAACTCAGTGTCGCCTGTCATTACCTTAACATCAACGGCATGATCCTTTAAAGCTTGAATGGCATCTTTTGTTGACTCTTTTGGAGGATCCAAAAATGCAAGAAAACCTATTAGAACCATATCAGTCTCATCTTTTACTGAAAATTCATCTACTGGTGGTGGATTGGTTTTTTGAGCTACTCCTAAAACACGCAATCCTTTTTTATTTAGGTCTGCTACTTGATTTTTGACAAAAGTACAGCGTTCATCTGTAAACTCAAGGGTTTCACCATTATAATCAACATAAGAACAAGCATCTAACATTTCTTCAACTGCACCTTTGGTAATCAATTGAGTTTTGCCAGTATGATCTTTAACCACTACACTTAAACGTCGTCTTTCAAAATCAAAGGGTACCTCATCTATTTTACTATAATTAAAAGTCTCTGTATCTAATTCTTCTTCAGCTGCAGTAATAATTGCCTTATCCATTAAATTTCCAAGACCTGTTTGATATTTACTATTTAGATAGGCATAACGTAAAACTCTTTCACTTTCTACTCCTTCTATATTTAAATGTGCCTGTAGAATAATATTATCCTGTGTTAATGTACCTGTTTTATCAGTAACTAAAAGGTCAATAGCTCCAAAGTTTTGAATCCCGTGTAAGTTACGAACAATAGTCCCTTCCTTAGCCATATCATTAGCACCTTTGACTAAGTTAGTTGTTACAATCATTGGCAACATTTCTGGTGTTAATCCAACAGCTATAGAAATTCCGAAGATTAGAGCTTGTAGCCAATCACCTTTAGTTAAACCATTAATTAAAATTACAATTACAGCCATAACAACCATAAATCGAATTAATAGTAAGGAAGTATTCTTGATTCCAATATCAAAACTAGTCTCTGGATCTTCATGTGCTAGCTCGTCTGCAATATCACCAAATAAAGTGTTATCACCTGTTTTTACAACAATTCCCTGGGCACTACCACTTACTACCTCAGTTCCTGTAAAAGCTAGGGTTTCATAGGCTGTTTCATTTGTAATTTCACTAATCTTTATCTCTGCTCTTTTTTCCACTGGATAGCTTTCTCCAGTAAGTGAAGTTTGTGAGATAAACAAGTCCTTGGTTTCAACAAGTCTAATATCTGCTGGAATCATGTCTCCAGCACTTAGTCTAACCCAGTCACCAAGAACAATATCCTCTGTTCTTATTTCGCTATATTTACCATCTCGTTTAATAGCAGATGTTACTTCTACCATAGATTCCAATTTTTCAACAGAACGATTTGAGCGTAGAGTTTGAATTAAGGTCATAGTTCCACTTAATATAACTAATATTATAATAATAATTGGACCAAAAATTTCCTGCTCTTCCACCGGGACAAAGATAAAATCAGTTAGGAAAGAAACGATTGCTAGAGCAAACAACACCAAAGTAAAGGGAGTGAAATAAGCCTCTATAACAATTTTCCATAATGGTTTTTCTGTACCATAATCAATTTCATTGTCTCCGTATTGTTCCCTTATATTAGCTGCACTTTCATTGCTATGTCCTTCTTCCTTAACATCAAACCAGTCTTTGATTTCTTCTAGAGACCGGCTAGCTAGATCAAAATAATTTATATTTAATAAGTTTTTCATTATCAGCCATCCTTTTATATCTATTGACACCTTTTCTTAAAAGAGTTTTTATGGTAGAACTTTTCTTATTTTTATTTCTTGTTTTTCTAACTTCTTATCTATTATTTTTATTCCCCCAACAAAGAATTATAGTTTATTTAATATCTCCCTAATTATCTTCTCTT
>CAYLXY010000220.1:0-3870 GCA_964387405.1 uncultured Clostridiaceae bacterium | reverse complement strand
TCCAAGAATACTGGTAATATTAAAGGTTTTCTTCCTGTTTCTTCTTTTACAAAAGAAGACAAGTCTTGAATTACAAAATTTTTTAAATCAGAATAGTTATTCTTAGTGTTATCTATATTGTTTCTTATAGAATTACTAGATATATCTCTTATTTTACTTATTAATTCTTCGTTTTCATTTACTAATATAAAACCTCTAGTAGTAATATTGACTTTATCTATTAACTTATAATTCTCATCGATATTTGCAATTATAACTATTAATCCATCATTAGCCATAATTGCTCTATCCTTTATTACTATTCCTCCAATATCTCCGATTCTGTTACCATCTACATAAACATCTAGTGCTTGAATAGCATTTGTTTTTTTAATTCCATCTTTTGTAATAGAAAGTACATCTCCATTATCTAATATAAATGTATTTTCTTTCTTTACTCCACAAGATATAGCAAGCTCAGCATGTTTTTTCATCATACTATATTCACCATGTATTGGTAGGAAATATTCTGGTTCCAATAATCTTATTAATAATTTTAATTCCTCTTCATTAGCGTGTCCAGATGTATGAATATCACTTAATGACGTATTAGTAAACACTTTAACGCCTTTTAAGTATAATTGATTTATAGTTTTAGCAATTGATGCCCCATTACCTGGTATAGCTGATGATGAGAATATAACTAAATCATCTTTAATTAATTTTATTTGTTTATGAGTACCATTAGCTATTCTGGATAATGCAGCAAGTGGTTCTCCTTGTGAGCCGGTACATAATAAGGTAATCTCACTAGGTTGCTTATTGACTGCCTCATCTGGTTCTATTATTACTCCCTTACCATCTATATAGCCACTTTCAATAGCAACTTTAACATTGTTTTCCATACTTCTACCAAATAGTACTACTTTTCTATTGTTCTTCTTACTAGTTTCTATTATGTGTTTCAATCTATAAACATTAGAAGCAAAAGTTGCTATTATAATTCTTCCTTTATGTCTTCTAAATATATCTCCTAAAGCAGCATCCACCTTAGATTCACTCTTTGAAAAACCAGGTACCATAGCGTTAGTTGAATCGCTTAGTAATAACTTAACTCCTCTTTTTCCAATATCGCTCATCTTATGTATGTTAGACATTGGCCCAATTGGTGTAAAATCAAACTTAAAATCCCCAGTATGAACAATAGAGCCATTTGGAGTATTTATCACTATAGCGTGTGAATCCGGAATAGAGTGGGTGGTAGCTATAAATTCAACCTCTAAGTGTTTAAATTTATATCTACTATTTTCATTATATATTTCTATATTCTTATATGGAACATTTCTATCCTCTAACTTCAATTTAATTAGTTCTGCTGCTTGTCTTGGTGCATATATCATAGGAATATTTAATGTTTGAAGTAAAAAAGGAACCCCTCCAATATGATCTTCATGTCCATGAGTTATAAATAAACCCTTAATTTTCTCAGAATTGCTTTTTAAATAATCAAAATCAGGAATAACATAATCTATTCCCAGTAATTCATCTTCTGGAAACATTACTCCAGCATCTATTATAATCATTTCATCACCGTGTTCAACACAGTACATATTTTTACCTACTTCACCTAAACCACCTAAAGCAAATACTTTAGTTTCCCCGTTTTTAAAAAAATCCATTTTTCCTCCTTAACCAAAATAAAAAGATTGATATGTATGAATTATACAACACTATCAATCTTTTGTAAAGTTAAAAGCAAGCAGTATAGTCACCAAATCCAATTATACCTATTAAAAGATTCAGTACAGTTGGAAGTAATAGTAGTAAAGCCGCAAGTCCAAGTCTCTTTCCAAAATCCGAATAAGATTTAGCAACAGACTTATTATCTCCAGATGCTACAGCTTTTAATAAATCTAACACTCCTAAAACTAAAGCTAGAGTAGGTCCAATAATTCTAAGCCAGAACCAAATAGGATCTGTAAAGACTTTAAAAGTTTCACAGGTTGGAACTTGGGGAGAAGGAAGGTTTGCTTGATCGTCACCTCCGGAGTTATTCGTTGTATTTGTTTTTCCTTTAGAAAGAGAATAACAACTGGTATTTGGAGCTCCGGCTTCATTTAAAGATGTTGCACAAACTTCTCCATAAGGCCCAGCATTGTTTTTTGATACACAAATTCTACTAGGACATGTATAATTTAGTTCTTGAATTTTAGAAAACAAATGATTTGCATTTGAATTTGAACAATTTTTATATTCGGTAGAATTCAAATATACATTAACGGTTTTATTTTTCTCATTAAAAACCAATGTATTATTGTTTAAATATTGACATGTAGTTTCATTATTACTTGTATTATTTGGATCTTCTGGTGTGGTTGGAGTATTGGATACAGAAGAGGCAGCAGAATCTATTGGATTAGCAATTGGAGAACCATAGGCATTTAATGCGTTTTTAGAAAAAGAAAAAATATATTTAGCACCAGCTGAAGATGTTTCTAATCCAAAATATATGTTTTTTGGACAACTCAGCGTTCCATCAAAAGTTCTTACTGCATTAATATCTGATGAACCATTTAGAAAAACAGCAGTTCTTCTGGTTCTAGTATCTACATTCCATGAAAAAGTTAATTTTGAATCAGTATATTTTATTGTGACCTTTTCTTTTTGAGGAGATGTATTTGGAGTGCCATTAATTGTATAAAGTTCATAAACACAAGTTGCTTCCCCAGCATTAATTGTACTTATCATAATACTAAACAATCCTATAAACAAAAACACTTTAATAATTTTTCTCATATTTCCCCTTTAAAGACTCTAAAAGCAAGCAGTATAGTCACCAAATCCAATTATACCTATTAAAAGATTCAGTACAGTTGGAAGTAATAGTAGTAAAGCCGCAAGTCCAAGTCTCTTTCCAAAATCCGAATAAGATTTAGCAACAGACTTATTATCTCCAGATGCTACAGCTTTTAATAAATCTAACACTCCTAAAACTAAAGCTAGAGTAGGTCCAATAATTCTAAGCCAGAACCAAATAGGATCTGTAAAGACTTTAAAAGTTTCACAGGTTGGAACTTGGGGAGAAGGAAGATTTGCTTGATCGTCATGTAGATTATTGCCATTAGAACTATTTGGGGTACTGTTTAACTCTGCACAATCCTTACCAGAAAGACTAACCCCATTATCAACACAGAGATTTGGTGGACATTCAAAATTAAATGCCTCCAAGTCGTCATAATATATATATAGTGGGCCTGGTGCAGTTGATGATATTGTTCTTTTTTGTTTATTGAAAGTTAATGTGTGGGCCCCATATTTACAAACTTTATCTGGAAGTACTGTTGTGTCACTAGTGTCTTTAAACTTATCTATTGTAGATAAAAGTCTTTGCAATTTTTGATTAACTTGTTCTGGATTTAAACCAGTTGCTGCTAACTCTAAAGAATAGTCGTCCATTCCAAGAGCAAATTTATTATAAAATTCAGGTATGGAATTAAAGTCTACCGCAATTGCATTTGTTTTATTTGTAGTAGAATCCCAAGAGTCATCTAATATATATACAGAGGACCCACCCATAAATCTTTCGTATGCTGCCATTGTTTCTCCTGTCAAACAAATCAACTTATAATCTTGTTGTTGTTGAGTTATGTTACTAGTTAATCTATCATCATAAACTGTGCCATTAGTACAATTTGGTGGCATTGCGGCACTTACGACCTTTGAGTATAAAACAAATAAGCCTATAAATAAAAATAATTTAATAAGTCTGTTCATAATCTCACCTTAAAAACATTATATCACAATTACTTTGATTGATAATAGATTAATGCTATAATATGTAAAGGTGATATTTATGGGTCTATTTAATAAATTAAAAAATGTATTTAATAA
>CAYLXY010000219.1:0-3892 GCA_964387405.1 uncultured Clostridiaceae bacterium | reverse complement strand
AAGGATATTATGAATATTAAATAATAATTAAAAATGAAATTCAAAAAACTAAATACTAGAACTTTTCTTACTGGTTGATAAATATCCTTTATCTACCAAGGTGTTTAAGGTTAGACAATTTGGAAACGATTTCCTTGTCTTGCCTTTTTTGTTTTTGTTTTTAGTTAATGTTTATAGTTCAAAGTAATATTAGCAAAGCGATTATGAAAAAAATATTTGGGAGGAAAAATGATGAAAAAACTTTTAAGTATCATAATTATTCTATCTTTAATCGTTACTGTGTTTGTAGGATGTAATTCCCAAGAAACTAGTACAGATGTAGAATCACCTACCGAAACCGGAACTAGTACAGAATTACCTAATCAAACAACATTAAATTTAGGCGGGGAATACACTATGGCTACAGCAGGTTTATCTGGAACTTTTTATCCTTATGGTGGTGCCCTTTGTCAGATAATAAATAGAGAACTTGGCACAAATATTTCAGCAACTGCTACATCCGGAGGCAAAGAGAATATAGCACTTCTTGCAAATGAAGAAGTAGACTTTGCTCTTCTTGATGCTGATATGATGTCATATGCATTAACTGGAACAGAAGCTTATGAAGGTAATAAAATCGATACTTTTTCTTCTATAGCTAGTCTATTTCCACAAGTGTTCCAAATAGTTGTTGCAGAAGACAGTGAAATAAATTCAATTACTGATTTAAAGGGAAAACGTGTATCTGTAGGAGATGCTGGTTCAGGTACTTCTGTTAATGCGCAACAAGTTCTAGAAGCATATGGAATAACTTTTGAAGATATTAATGTAAACTACATTTCATTTAAAGAATCTGCTTCAGCGTTTCAGGATAATTCTCTAGATGCTTTTATAGGAGTTGCAGGGATACCTACTTCTGCAGTAACTGAAACTAGCCTTACTAGAGATGTTAGACTTCTTTCAATAGATGATGAACATATGGATATATTATTAGAAAAATATGCTTTCTTTGCTCCCTATATTATTAAAAAAGATGTGTATGGTTTGACAGATGATACCGAAACAATTGCTGTTAATGCAACTCTTGCTGCACTTAATACAGTTAGTGAAGAAGTGGTTTATAATTATACAAAAGCTATGTTTGAAAATCAAGCGGAATTAGCAGAGGTAAATGTTAAAGGAGAAGATCTATCAATTGATACAGCAATTAATGGGTTAGATCTTGAGTTTTTGCATCCAGGAGCAGCAAAATACTATAAAGAAGTAGGTATATTAAAATAAAAGCAAGCAATAATTAGCATTATACTATAGAAGGTTGGGAAATCTCATCTTCTATAGTATAATCAATATAATTTTCTTGGCTTTAAACATTTATTATATAGCAACTTACAAAAGAGGCTTGGGGTACTAATATTTATTTTAGTTGTACCTATTTATAGCCAGAACGGAGGTTAGTATGTCTTTATTTAAGAAAAAACCTATGACCGCTGAAGATATTGATCTTGAATCTTTGGATAAGGAAACTAATACTAGGAAACTGTCAGGTATACCTAATGTATTAATAACTATATGCTTGGTGTTTTTCACTTTATTTCAAATATATTCATCTATAAGAGGAACGGTACCTACTCAAATATTGCGTATGATACATTTAGCATTTGTAGTACCTTTATGTTATTGGCTTTACCCTGCAACATCTAAAGGGGAAAAAGATAAAATGAGTCTCGTAGATATACTGTTAGGTTTTTTATTTCTAGGTATAGTAAGTTACTACCTATTTAATTTTAATGCATTATTAGAACGTATCGGTTTTTATACTACAACTGATTTAATCATTGGTGGAATAGGTATTTTATTAGTAGTTGAAGCATGTCGAAGAGTTTCAGGTGGGGCTATAGTAATTATTGCAACTATTTTTACGATATATGCCTATTTTGGAAGTGTGTTTCCTGGTTTTTTAAAACATAAAGGTTATTCTATTACAAGGATAATATCTCAATTATTCTATAGTACAGAAGGCATTATGGGTACACCTTTAGGAGTTTGTGCTACATTTGTTTTTCTGTTTATTTTATTTGGAGCTTTTTTAGAGAAAACGGGTATAGGTGAATTTTTTAATGATTTTTCAAATGCAGTAGCTGGAAGTAAAGCAGGAGGTCCTGCTAAAGTTGCAGTTATTAGTAGTGCTTTGGAAGGAACTGTTTCCGGGTCATCGATTTCTAATGTTATGGGATCCGGCTCATTTACAATACCGATGATGAAATCATTAGGATATAGTTCAGAATTTGCAGGTGCTGTAGAGGCAGCTGCTTCAACTGGTGGACAAATAATGCCTCCAATTATGGGTGCTGCTGCATTTCTAATAGCTGAATTGTTGGGAATACCATATATTGAAGTCATAAAAGCTGCAATTGTTCCTGCAATACTATATTTCACAGGAATTTATATTGCGGTCGATTTAACGGCAAAAAAAGAAAAGTTGATTGGAATTCCTAAAGATCAAATGCCAAATTTAAAATTATTGGTAATTGAGAAAGGACATTTAATTATACCATTAGTTATAATTATTGGATTTTTGGCTGTAGGGTTTACTATAACTAGAGCAGCTCTTTGGGGAATTGCATCTACAATTGTTGTGCCTCAATTACGTAAGACAACTAGAATACCGATTCGAGAATTAAGTTCGCGTATTGGTATATGTATAGTTAACGGTGCGAAGGGTATTCTCGGTGTTTCATGTGCATGTGCAGTAGCGGGAATAATAGTAGGGGTAGTTACAATGACAGGTCTTGGACTGAAATTAGGAGAAGGACTAATAAGTTTAACACAAGGGCACTTAATACCAACTCTGTTTTTCACGATGATAACATGCTTAATTTTAGGTATGGGTGTTCCAACCACTGCAAATTATTTAATAACATCAACTATAGCAGCGCCAATCCTAATGAAGCTTGGCGTACCGATATTGTCATCACATTTATTTGTATTCTATTTTGGTATTTTATCTGATATTACACCACCTGTTGCTTTAGCAGCTTATGCAGGAGCAGCAATTTCAAAAGGTAATCCATTTAAGACAGGGGTAATAGCAAGCAAATTAGCTATTGGCGGGTTTATTGTACCGTATATGTTTGTCTTAGATTCTCAAATGCTATTAATTGATGTAAGTCTTATTCAACTACCTCTTCTTATATTATCAGCGATAATAGGTATGATAGGAATTAGTTCTGCCATGTTTGGCTATTTACTAGATGATGCGAAATGGCATGAGAGAATTCTTCTTGCCGTTGGTGGATTAATGTTAGTATATCCTGAATCAATATCAGATATAATTGGGTT
The DNA here is from genome assembly GCA_964387405.1 of uncultured Clostridiaceae bacterium. Lineage (GTDB taxonomy): Bacteria > Bacillota > Clostridia > Peptostreptococcales > Natronincolaceae > JAAZJW01. The sequence continues at coordinate 574 of CAYLXY010000219.1, read as the reverse complement.
AATTATTATTGGCTCAATATACCTTAAGCAAAAGAAACAATTAAAGCATTTAACTAATAATATATAGTACATTATTTATTCATTATTTAGTTATAAATAAACAATGATAATACCCCCTATAATTTTAATTACCAGAGTAGAAATCATTCCAATAATTTCTACTCTGGTTTTTTATGTTTTAAAGTGAGGTAAAAAGGCATATTTAATTAAAGGAGGTTTTGCATATGTCGCAACAATATGAAATAAAACCACTTGAAGGCATTATAGGACAAAATAGGGGTATTGAAATTCTTACTGGACTTAAGGCAGGTTCTTTAAATGAATATGGAGAGTATGAAAAGGGAAGTCTAAATTATATGATTAGGGAAAGATTAAAAGAGATTGAAGATGACAATGATGATTTTCAGAAGAAATTTAATTAGTTTACTATATTATTTTTGTTAGTTGTAGTATAATGGATTCAATAATTGGGGGGTGGACTGTATGTTTGTAAAAGATTATATCCTTAAAAAGGAAGATGTAATTACTATTGATCTTGAAGATAGCATTGAAAGAGCCCTAAAGGATATGGGGC
>CAYLXY010000218.1:0-3903 GCA_964387405.1 uncultured Clostridiaceae bacterium | reverse complement strand
ATCGATCCTTGGATTAATTCACTAAAAGTTTGTATAAATATTTCAGACGCAGTTTCTCGGTATAAATTTATTAGGAGAAATGGGAGCCATAAATGACTTAGCAGTTAAAATACTAGGTTGTTCAAAGGAGTACTTAAAAGATATTAATGCAAAAGATATTTTTATGGAATGGGACATGATAATTAATAAGGTCCAGAATAACAAAACGGTTATTGAAGAAGAATTCTATGTAAAATTAGATCTAAATAAAACCAAAATTAATTTAAGTGCATTCCCCATAGAAAATTTGGAGAGCAATAGCATTGAAATTCTCCTATTGATTAAGGATATCAAAAAACCGAGAAAGTTAGCAGATAAAATTGAAGGCTCTTATGCAATTTATACATTTGATAAGGCAGTGGGTAAAGATCCGTTTTTCATAGAAATGGTTGAGTATGCTAAAAAGATTTCAGATTCAGATTCTACGATTTTAATCACTGGTGAAAGTGGAATTGGCAAGGAGATTTTTGCTCAATCAATACATAACTATGGCGATAGGAAAAACGAGCATTTTATAGCGATTAATTGCGCTGCTATACCAAAGAATTTAATAGAATCAGAGCTATTTGGATATGAAGGAGGAGCATTTACAGGTGCAAAGCCTGGAGGAAGTCCTGGAAAATTTGAATTAGCAGATAAAGGTACTATATTTTTAGATGAAATTGGAGAAATGCCCTTTGAATCGCAGTCTAGGCTGCTTAGAGTGATAGAAGAGGGTGTTATTAGAAGGGTGGGAGGTTCGTCTGAAAAGACAGTTGATGTTAGAATTATAGCTGCATCAAATAGGAACTTACATGAAGAAATGAAGGAAGGAAATTTTAGAAAGGATCTATACTATAGATTAAATGTTTTGCCTTTAAAACTTCCTGTACTAAGAGAAAGACCGGAGGATATCCAATCCTTTTTGATTATTTTATGAAAAGAAAGGCAAAAAAATTGAATAAGAAAGAAGTATTAATAGATGATAATTATATCCAAAAACTTATTGAATATGATTGGCCAGGCAATATTAGAGAGTTAGAAAATATAGTAGAGCTGATTATAAATACAGAGAGCGTGCCTAAATTTATCCAAAATCAGGTTGTTGAGAATAAAGTAAACGCCAAGATCCACAAAGACTACACATTAAAAGAAATTGAAAAAAACCATATTGAATATGTATTGTCTAAGCATGATGGAAACATATCCATTTCATCAAAGAAACTTGGAATAAGTAGAAACACTCTTTATAGAAAGATGAACTTATACAAAATCAATGTTCTAAAACAGAACAAAAGGTCCAAAATGGAACGCTGATATTGTTCAGAACTGGGACACAATATATAATAGTATTATTTTAAAAAGATAAAGACCATAGAAGTGAGTTAAATGCCAAATTTTTGTATATATTAAAGTTGGCATTAGTCTTGCATAATATATAAGCAAAGACCTAAAGGAGGTTATACTATGTATGGTTATAATGGTAAAGTATTAAGAGTTAATTTAACAGAGAAGTCGATAAAAACAGAAGCTTTAGACTTGGCTATGGCAAAGAAGTTTATTGGCGGCAGGGGTTTGGGGACCAAGATGATGATGGATGAAGTAGATCCCAAGGTAGATGCCCTTAGTCCAGAAAACAAGTTGTTTATAGTTACTGGACCAATGACCGGTAATCCTGTCGCAACTGGCGGTAGGTATATGGTTGTAACTAAAGCTCCACAGACAGGTACAATAGCTTCATCAAATTCGGGTGGTAAATGGGGAGCGGAATTAAAATTTGCTGGATGGGATGTTATTGTATTTGAAGGTAAGTCAGAAGAACCGGTTTATTTAAGCATTGTTGATGATAAGGTAGAATTATTACCAGCAACTGATCTTTGGGGAAAAGTTGTATCTAAAACTACTAAAGAACTTGTAGAGAGACATGGAAAAGGATCTAAAATCTTAACAATAGGACCAGGTGGAGAAAACTTATCTTTAATGGCAGCTATTATTAATGATGAGGACAGAGCAGCAGGAAGAACTGGAGTAGGAGCTGTAATGGGTTCTAAAAATCTTAAAGCAATTGTAGTAAAGGGTTCTGGAAAACCATTAGTAGCAGATCAAGAGAAAGTAAAGGAATTAAATAGAAAGCAACTTAAGATACTCAAAGAAGATGGGACAACTGGAGGAGGGCTTCCAACTTATGGTACTGCAGTTCTAATAAATATACTTAATGAAATAGGCAGTCTTCCTACAAATAACTTTTTAAAAAGTTATTTCGACAAAGCAGATGATATATCTGGGGAAACATTAACTGATAAATACCTAGTAAAAAACAGTGCTTGTTACAGATGTCCAATTGGGTGTGGTAGAGTTGTTAAATCAGGAGATTTTGAAGGCGGAGGACCTGAGTATGAAACACTATGGTCATTCGGATCTGACTGTGGAATAAGTGATATGCACTCAATTATTATGGCGAACCACTGGTGTAATGAGATGGGAGTAGATACAATTTCTGTTGGTGCTACTATAGCAGCTGCAATAGAATTGCATCAAAAAGGCTTTATTAAGGATGAAGAATTAGATGGTATCAAACTAGAATTTGGCAATGGGACAGATATAGCAGAATGGGTAAAAAGAATTGGTTATGCACAAGGTCTAGGCGCAAAAATGGCAGAAGGTTCATACAGATTAGCTGAGAGATACGGAGCTCCTGAAATTTCAATGACTGTTAAGAAATTAGAGATTCCAGCATATGATCCAAGAGGAGTTCAAGGTCAAGGTCTAAGCTATGCTACTAGTAATAGAGGAGGATGTCATCTAAGAGGTTATATGGTTTCTCCTGAAGTGCTAGGAGTTCCTGAGCAATTAGATAGATTTTCAACAGAAGAGAAAGCTGAATGGACTAAGTTATTCCAAGACACAACTGCTGTTATAGATTCTCTAGGAATATGTCAATTTACTTCATTTGCACTAGGTGTGGATGATTACGCTGATATGAGTAATGTAATTGCAGGAACTGATTATACTGGAGCAGATATTTTAGAAATTGGGGATAGAATTTGGAATATAGAAAAACAGTTTAACCTTCTTGCTGGAATAAAACCAGAAGAAGACACTCTTCCAAAGAGATTACTTGAAGATCCAATATCAGAAGGACCTAGCAAGGGCTGGGTAAATAAGCTGGATCAAATGTTACCTGAATACTATAAGGTTAGAGGTTGGGATGAGAGAGGTATTCCAACAGCTGAGAAGCTTGAATCACTTGGACTAAAATGATAAAAATTGAAGTTAGATATTTTGCAGCACTAAGGTCGAAAGGTATAAAAAAAGAGACAATAGAATTGCCTAATGAAATACAGGCAAGTGAACTGTTAGAGAAGCTAAATATTAAAGATGAAGATGTAGCTATACTACTTGTAAATGGTATAATCACAACATCTGATACTGTAATACAAGACAAAGATACAATCTCTTTATTTCCTCCGGTGGGTGGAGGTTAAGGGTAAACGGGTTAGCATTTTTTTGCTAACCCGTTTGTATTTTTTGTGATAATCTAGATATGATAAGTTTAAATGATATAATTATTAAAAGACTCATAATAGGAGGAGATTCTATTGGAAAAGAAATATATTCTTGCACTAGATCAGGGGATAACAAGCTCTCGTGCTATTTTATTTGATAAAGCGGGCGCTATGGTTGCATCTGCCCAAAAAGAATATAAACAGTATTATCCAAAAGATGCTTGGGTTGAACAAGATCCAATGGAAATCTGGGGAACTCAATCGGGTGTATTACGAGAGGTATTAGATAAAGCTGCTGTGGTTAATAATTTTTTAATGCAATTCCAAGCTGATATACTAGATGTAAAGGTAGAAAGACCAGTATTAGCAGAGATTACGG
>CAYLXY010000217.1:0-3926 GCA_964387405.1 uncultured Clostridiaceae bacterium | reverse complement strand
CTACATAATGAGGTATATGTATAAATAAATTTTATTTAGAAGAGGTGGGAGGACTAGTTATGAGTAAGGGAAAAATACTTAGTAAACTACCTTCAGTAGATGAACTATTGAAGGATGAAAGTATTGTTAAATTATTAGAAGAAGTTCCTCGTGTTGTAGTAGTCAGTCAAATACGAGATAATATAGAGAAATATAGAAAAAAAGTTTTATCTATGGATGAAAAATCTTTGAGTCAATTAAAAATGAATATAGAGGAAATAATATCTAATATAATTAATAGTAGTTATAGATTTATGCAAATGAATTTAAGGGAAGTTATAAATGGTATGGGCACAGTCTTACATACTAATTTAGGAAGAGCTCTCTTAAGCGAATCAATCAGGGATCAGGTATGGGATGTGGCTAGTGGATACTCTACATTAGAGATAGATCTTTCAACAGGTAAAAGAGGAATTAGATATAGTCATGTTAGTGAGCTTATTAAATTTATAACAGGAGCAGAAGATGTTTTGGTTGTTAATAATAATGCAGCAGCAGTTATGTTAGTTTTAAGTACAATGGGTAAGGGTAAAGAAGTTATAGTCTCAAGGGGAGAACTAGTAGAAATAGGAGGTTCTTTTAGGGTACCAGATGTTATGAAGCAGAGTGGTACAAAATTAGTTGATATTGGTACAACTAATAAGACTCATTTATGGGATTATGAGAATGCAATAAGTGAAGATACGGCAGCTTTTTTAAAGGTACATACCAGTAATTATAGAATACTAGGTTTTACAGATGATGTAAGTATAAAAGAGCTAGTGGACTTAGGTAAGAAAAAAGATATACCTGTAATTGAAGATATAGGTAGTGGTGTTTTAATAGATTTACGAAAGTATGGTTTAACTTATGAGCCAACAGTACAGGAAAGTGTTGAGGCTGGAGCTGATATTGTAACTTTTAGTGGAGATAAATTACTAGGTGGACCACAAGCAGGTATTATTGTAGGTAAAAAATCTTATATTGATGAAATGAAAAAGAATCCATTAACTAGAGCTTTTAGAATTGATAAATTAACTATGGTAGCATTAGAGGCAACTTTAAAGCTTTATTTAGACGAAGAAAAGGCTATAAAAAACATACCTACTTTAAAAATGTTAACAGAATCTTCAGATTCTATTAGAGAAAGAGCTGACGTATTGTATAAAATGATTTCTGATAGAGGATTAAGTATAGAAGTTAATATTGTTGAAGACTATTCAGAGGTCGGTGGAGGATCTATGCCTTTAGAAAAATTGCCAACATTTACTATAACAATTAAATCTAAAAATATATCATCAGCACAGTTAGAAAATAGATTAAGAAAATATACTACTCCTATATTTACTAGAGTAAATGATGATAGAGTAGTAATTGATTTACGTACTATAAAAGAGGAACAATATGAAATAATAGTAAAAGCATTAGCAGAAGTTATAAAATAGGAGGCCGTGATTATAGATGAAAAATGTTATAATTGGAACAGCAGGACATATAGATCATGGAAAAACCACATTAATAAAAGCATTAACAGGCCATGAAACAGATCGATTAGGAGAGGAAAAAAAGAGAGGTATATCTATACAATTAGGTTTTACATATTTTGATTTGCCTAGCGGAAAAAGAGCAGGAATTATAGATGTACCTGGTCATGAAAAATTCATTCGAAATATGCTTACTGGTGTTGGAGGCATGGATATAGTTATGTTAGTTGTTGCTGCTGACGAAGGAGTAATGCAACAAACAAAAGAACATCTTGATATTTTATCCTTACTAAAAGTTAAAAATGGAATTATTGTAGTAACAAAATCAACCTTAGTTGATGAAGAATGGTTAGAGTTAGTAAAAGAAGATATTAGGGAAAAAGTTGAAGGTACATTTCTGGAAAATAGTGAAATAGTAGCTGTAGATTCTGTTGAAGGTGTAGGAATAAGTGAACTGATTGAAAAAATAGATGTATTAACGGAAAAAACAGAAAGTAGAAATACTAATGCACCTGCTAGAATGCCTGTAGATAGAATATTTACTATTACTGGTTTTGGAACTGTAGTAACAGGAACTTTAACAGATGGTAAAATCTCAGTAGATGATATTTTAGAAATTTTGCCAGAGCAAGTAAAGGTACGTATTAGAAATATACAGGTTCATGGAGAGTCTGTTGATACAGCATATGCAGGGCAGAGGGTAGCAATTAACCTTGCTAACACAAAATTAGAAGATATCGAAAGAGGACAAATATTAGCACAAACAAATTCAATGGAGCCTACTATGATGATAGATGCTAAGTTGAATTTATTAAAAGAATTACCTAGAAGTATTAAAAATAGAGATAGAGTAAGAATATATCATGGGGCTACAGAAGTTCTTGCTAGAGTTACTCTGCTTAATGAAGAAGAGGCAAATGAAGGAGAAAGTGTTTACGTGCAGTTTAGATTGGAAGAAAGCACAGCTGTAAAAAAAGAAGATCATTTAATTGTTAGATACTATTCACCTATGGATACTATAGGAGGGGCAGTAGTAATTGATGCAAATCCTAAAAAACATAATAGATTTGATGAAAATGTAATAAAAGATTTAGCTACTAGGGAAAAGGGAAGTCCTAAAGATATTTTAGAAAAACAAATTGATATTTATAGTAAAGAGTTTCCTAGTTTACCCCATATAGCGAAAATAACAGCACAGCAGTTAGATGAAGTAGAGTCAATAATATCTAAATTAGAAGAGGAAAATAAAGTGTTTTTACTAGGAAGTCAAAATGTTATTCATAAAAAATATTATGAAAGCATTAAAGAAGAGTTAATAGATTTATTAACATTTTATCATAAGAAGAATCCACTTAAGTTAGGAATGTTAAGGGAAGAAGTTAGAAGTAGATTGTTTCCTAAAAACAAAAGTAGAAGTATAGATATTTTAATGGATATATTTGTAGAAAATCAAATTGTAAAAATGCAAGATAAGTTTATATCTTTATATGATTTTGAAGTTGTGTTTTCTCAAACTCATAAAGAGATTAAAGATAAGATGGAGGATTTATATTTAAGTAAATATCACAAGCCATTAAAATATGAAGAGGTAATCAATAATTTAAATTTTGATCAAGAAGATATAGATCAGGTTTACAATGCACTCATAGGAGATTCTTTAATTAGAATAACTCAAGAAATAGTACTTCATAAAAAAGCCTATGAGGATGCTAAAAAAATGTTAGTAGACTATATTAATAAAAATTCTAGTATTAGTATACCGGAATTTAGAGATCTACTAGATACTAATAGAAAATATGCTCTTGCATTGTTGGAACATTTTGATGATGAAAAGATTACTAAGAGAAAAGATGAAAAAAGAACTCTATATTAATTTGTTTATAAATTAATAAAAAAGAGCTATTGTATGTTTTAGCTTAGTAGAATAATTTTATAAAAGAGTGATTTGAAAGGGTTTTTTAATGAGAATTAATAAATATATTAGCCAAAGAGGGGTTTGTTCTAGGAGAGAAGCTGATAAATGGGTTGAGGCAAAAAGAGTTACTATTAATGGAGAATTTGCTCAACTTGGAAGTAGAGTTAGCTCAAAAGATATGGTGGAAGTTGATGGGAAACCTATAGGGAATAAAAAAGAAGCCATTTATATTGCATTGAATAAACCTGTAGGTATAACATGTACTACAGAAAGACATATAAAGGGTAATATTATTGATTTTATTAATCATCCAGAAAGAATATTTCATATAGGTAGATTAGATAAAGATTCCCAAGGATTAATTTTATTAACTAATGATGGAGATATAGTCAATAAAATTTTAAGGGCAGAAAATAATAATGAGAAAGAATATATAGTAACAGTAAATAAATCTATTAGTCCAGCTTTTATAAAAGGAATGTCCAGTGGAGTAAGAATACTCGATACAG
>CAYLXY010000216.1:0-3951 GCA_964387405.1 uncultured Clostridiaceae bacterium | reverse complement strand
TGGTAACAAGGGGTTTAAATAAAAAAATAGTGGTGTCAAGTTGACACTACGTAATTAAAATAAGGGGAGTTTAAATGGAAGTTTTAATAGATAAACATGAAAGAGTAGACGATTTACAAATAAATAATTTAAAAATCATACAAGATCCTAAAGGATTTTGTTTCGGTATAGATGCTGTTTTGCTAGCTAATTTTGTCAAACTAAAGAAAAATGCAAAAGTTGTAGATTTAGGAACTGGGACAGGAATTATTCCTATATTGTTAGCAGGTAAAAGTAAAACAAGTCACATTACAGCCTTAGAAATACAAGAAGAAGTAGCTAATATGGCAAATAGAAGTGTAAGATTAAACAAATTAGAAGATAGAATCAAAGTATTAAATATGGATTTAAAAGATGCAGAAAAACATTTAGAAATCAATGGCTATGATGTAATTACATCAAATCCACCCTACATGCATTCAGAAGGACTTATTAGTAAAGATGAGAGAAAAGCCATATCCAGACACGAAGTAAAGTGTACCCTAGAAGATGTTGTAAAAACAGCATCTAGACTTTTAAAACACAAGGGTAGATTTTTTATGATACATAGGCCCTTACGTCTGGTAGATATAATGTACCATTGTAGGCAATACAACTTAGAGCCCAAATATTTACAATTTATACATCCTACATATAATAAAAGACCGAATTTCTTATTGGTAGAATGTGTCAAAGCAGCTAAGGCAGAGCTTAAAATATTAGACCCTTTATATGTATATAATGAAGAGGGGAAATACACTAACGAAATTTTCCATACATATGGCAAAAGATTTATAGAAGAAGGTGATGGATTTAATGGATAAAGGAAAACTTTATATTTGCCCCACACCAATAGGAAACCTAGAGGATATAACTCTAAGAGTATTAAACACATTAAAAAATGTTGATTTAATTGCGGCAGAAGATACAAGACATACTTTAAAACTTTTAAACCATTTTGAAATTCAAAAACCTTTAACTAGCTATCACGAACACAATATCAGAACAAAAGGACAGGCATTAGTTAACAAATTGTTGGAAGGTGAAAGTATAGCACTAGTATCAGATGCAGGTATGCCAGGCATATCAGATCCAGGATCAGATATAATAAAATTATGTATAGAAAAAGAAATACCCTTTGAGGTTTTGCCAGGCGCTACAGCTAGTATCTTAGCCCTTGTAGGTTCAGGTTTAGACACAAGAAGCTTTGCCTTTGAAGGATTTTTAGAAAAGGATAAAAAGAAGCGTAAAAATCGATTAAAGGCAATAGAAAAAGAAGATAGAACTTTAATTTTTTATGAATCTCCTTACAGAATAGTACAAACATTAGAAGATATGGTTAATATATTAGGTAATCGTAAGGCAGTAGTAGCTAGGGAACTAACTAAAAGATACGAAGAATTTATTAGAGGCAATTTAATAGAACTTATAGAACATTTAAAATTAAATCCCCCTAGAGGTGAAATTGTTTTAATATGTGAAGGAGCTAACTTAGAAGAATTAGCTATAGAAGAGCAAAAACAATTAGATCAAATTACTATAAAAGAACATATACTTTTATTTATGAAAGATGGATTAGATAAAAAATCTGCAATAAAAGAAGTAGCAAAACGTAGAAATATACCTAGACGAGATGTATATAAAGAATCTATAGATTTGCAAAACAAAGGATCCTAATATTAGGATCCTTTTAAATGTAATTTACATAAGAGTACATTACATAATGAAGCTTATTCTTTTAACGAAGATATACATTGGGAACAAATATTTCTATTTTTAAATACTATAATATTCGCTGCATTATCACAAAATATACATGCTGGTTCATATTTTTTTAAAATAATATTTTCCCCATCCACATATATTTCCAATGCATCTTTTTCTAAAATTCCTAATGTACGTCTAAGCTCAATGGGTAGAACTACACGACCAAGCTCATCTACTTTTCTTACAATACCTGTTGATTTCAATTGAATCCCCCTTATTAAATTAGTTGATATTATAGTATTACGCCTCAATACTACAAAATTCGACAAACCCTCCTTAAAGAATACCAAAAATACCATTATTAGTCAACATATATTTGTAATAAATTTATTAAATTCCATACATTTATTTTTAACATATGGAATTTAAGTGTTTTAGCATGAAATATTAAGTTTTATTATTTTTTATTAGGAGGATTAGTACCATTAATAATGCAACTTCCCATCATCTTATTTTTTAAATTCCAAAGCCTTTTAGACAAGTCAACCTTATAAAGTTGTGGACGTCTTAACCGTTTATATTCTGCCCAAAGTGAGTTTAATTCTTTTTCAGTATATTTACGTATTTCTTGTACACTTCTTCTCTTATATACTAGATTACCATCTATATATAAGGGCACTAGCATTTCTCGAATATAGTAATTTGTAAAGGTTTTCTTTTTCCAAGTATGTAGAGGATGAAATATAGTTAAAGGCTCATCTGTATTAATTTTCTCATCATTTAACATAATTAAATCAGCTTCAGCCTTATTACTTTCCGAATCATAAATACGTATTACTTTTTTATATCCAGGATTTGTAATCTTTTCTGGATTTTCAGAAATCTTTATTTTTGGAGTAAGGTGACCATTTTCTTGAGTTGCAGACAATTTGTAGACCCCACCTAAAGCAGGACAATCTTTAGATGTTATAAGATTAGTACCTACCCCCCAAGCATCAACAGCTGCATCTTGTAATTTTAAGTTATTAATTGTTTCTTCGTCTAAATCACTAGAAGCTACTATAATAACATCTTCAAAGCCAGCAGCATCTAAGATTTTACGGGCTTCCTTTGATAAATAAGCTATATCTCCAGAGTCAATACGAACACCCTTAGGTTTATAACCTTTCTCCCTTAATTCCTTGAAGACAGTAATTGCATTAGGCATTCCACTATTTAATACATCATAAGTATCTACTAAAAGAGTTGTGTCATCAGGATACACTTTAGCATAAGCACGAAATGCTTCAAGCTCAGTTTCAAATTTTTGAATCCAGCTATGGGCATGGGTCCCTATAACTGGGATATCGAATTTCTTACCTGCATACATATTAGAAGTTCCTACGCAACCACCTATAATAGCGGCCCTAGCACCATATATACCTGCATCTGGGCCTTGAGCACGTCTTAAACCAAATTCAAAAACTATGTCATCTTCGGCAGCAGAACAAATTCTTGAAGCTTTAGTAGCAATTAAAGATTGAAAGTTTATTATGTTCAGTAAAGCAGTTTCAAGGAGTTGAGCTTCAATTGCTTTTGCTTTAACCCTTAATACAGGTTCATGTGGAAACATAATAGAACCTTCTTCTACACAATAAATAGTTCCAGAAAATTTGAAAGTTTTTAAATAATTTAAAAACTCATCATCAAATAAATCTAGTTCCTTTAAGTATGTTAAAGTTTCATCATCAAAATGAATATTTTCGATGTAATCAATGACCTGTTCTATTCCTGCTATTATAGTGTAACTATTTCTACAAGGATTTCTTCGAAAGAACAGATCGAATACTACAGTGTCTTCATCAACTCCATTTTTAAAATATCCATTCATCATTGTAAGTTGATAGAGATCTGTCAGTAAAGTCAAGTTTCTCATTTTTATACCTTCCTTTAGTTAGTATTTGTACAATATGCTGGCTTAATTATAATTAAAACTATTATATCAAAGTTATACAATAACAAGCAAGAATATTAATTATATTGTAAATAGAAGAAAAACGAATAAAAGCTAATAAAAACTATAGCAATACTGAATTTTCAGGATATTTTAAATAGTTAAAACATATTATCAATTAAGAATAATTTAAAATCAAGAAAAAACATATGAGACAAATCCTATTCATATAATATATTAACCTATTGTGCTAGTTAATTTTCACATTAAGCAAGTATTTATTTAATTAGCAT
>CAYLXY010000215.1:0-3964 GCA_964387405.1 uncultured Clostridiaceae bacterium | reverse complement strand
AAGTATTTTAAACTTTTTCACTAAAATCTATTGACTTTAATTAGCTGGTCTTTTTCTATTATGTTTTCCCCTCTATAATATATTGTTTTTTTACCTTCTAAACAGAAGCCTATTATCAATAAATCACTTTTATCAACATATTTAAATAAATAAGTTTTATTAGATTTAACGCCAGATATACTAGCATCTAAATTATTATCCATAAAAAATCTTAAGAGCTTACTTTTCCCATGTTGATCTAAAAAACTATATTTAGATCCTGTAACATATTTTTCTATTTCACATTTTGAAGTTTTTTCAAATTCTCTAAAATATTGATTTATTATCTTGTTCCCATTCATATACATCCTCCTCACTAAGTACAGAGTGGGTTGATAATCATTATCATCCCACTCTGTACTTAGTATATCACATCTATTCTATTTTTCTATTTAAAATCTTAAGCCCTTATGGAAGCTATCAATGATGTTAAAGGGATAGTAAGCACAAGCCCTATACTCCCAGATATTGAACGCAATATTTCTTCAGCCATAAACTCCATATTTATAATGTTTACAAAAGAGGTATCCATATTGACAAAGTATAAAAACAAAGGCAAAGATGCTCCTGCATATGCTAGTATCAATGTGTTTGTCATAGTAGACATAATATCTTTTCCTACAGTCATGCCAGATTTAAATAGAGATATAGAAGATATAGTTGGTTTCTTTTTTTTCATTTCAAAAATAAAAGAGGTTATGGACATCCCTATATCCATTACAGCCCCCATTGTTCCTAAAATCATTCCACTAAATAACAATCCTCTATAATCTATAATTACATCTGTATGAGTTATAAGTGTTTGAACATTATCACTAGAAGCACCTGTAAGAGCCATCAAATCTCCAAAATAAAAAGCAAATAGACCAGCTATTATTGTTCCACCTATAGTACTTATAATTGCACAGAAACTTTTTTTACTAAAACCACTTATTAATATAAAATTAATTAATATAGAAATTGAAGAAACTAAAATGGTAGCCAATATAGGATTAGTTTGATTTAATATTAATGGTATTAGACAAAATATGATCAATAAAAATGTCAATAATAAAGACAAGGCTGCTAGTATCCCCTTCAAACCTCCCAAAATAATTAGTACTATTAAAAATATAATAGCCATTGTTTTAATTATACTTTTTCTATTTATATCCAAAATACTAGCTTTATCTATAAGACCATTAACTAATTGTAAGTCAACAATTATAGACATACCTTTTTTCAACTCAATATCATTAGAGCTTACTGAAATAGGCATATGTTCAAATATGATTATTTTATTTTTATAGGGACCTTCTATAAATTTTGCTTTAATCTTATATATTGTTATATCATCTTTTACCCCTTCTTCTATTTCAGTTATTGTAGCTGAATAATATTGGTACTCTCTGCTTTCATCACCGTAACCAGTTATAGGAAGAACACAAACAAATATGAATATTGCTATAACAACATATATCTTATGTAATTTTTTCATAAGTTCCTCCTTGTCCTCTCAAATTAATCAAAACTTATAATTCATACTCTATTATATGAGACAAGTTATAGAAATATGATTATAAGCCATAATAGACATACTGTATATTTTTTGTTATGATTGATAAGTAAGAGATAAATTAATAAGAAGGAGAATCTATTATATGGAAAGTAAAAAAGTATTAGCTACTGTTAACGGTAGAGAAGTATTAGAAGAAGATCTTAATTTACTTTTAGGAGGATTAGATCCTCAAAGAGCAGCATATTTTAATACTGAAGAAGGTAAAAAACAGCTTTTAGAAGAGCTAATTAGTCAAGAATTATTTTACTTAGATTCAGTTAAAAATGGGCTCGATAAAGATGAAGGTTTTTTACGTGAAGCAAAGAAAATGCAAGAAAACTTTTTAAAGCAATTTGCAATTCACAGCTTCTTAAAGACTATTGAAGTAAGTGAGGATGAACTTTTAGAATTCTACAAGGAAAATGAACAAATGTTTTCACAAGCCGAAACTATAAAGTCAAGTCATATACTAGTTGACGATGAAGCAAAAGCTGAAGAAATTATTAAAGAAATTGAAGATGGACTATCATTTGAAGACGCTGCAAAAAAATATTCCTCTTGCGCTTCTAGTGCTGAAGGTGGAGACTTAGGGTTTTTTGCAAAAGGAAAAATGGTTCCAGAATTCGAAGAAGCTGCATTTGATATGGAAATTAATGATATTAGTGGTCCTATTAAAACTCAATTTGGTTACCACATCATTAAGCTAACAGATAGAAAAGAAGGAAGCATACAAACATTTGATCAAGTTAAGGATCAATTAAAGCATCAATTACTTGGTATGAAACAGCAAGAAATATATCTAAAAAAGGCTGCCGAATTAAAGAAAGACTACGAAGTTATAATTAATGAGTAAACATTTTTAAAATAGTAAAAAGCTAAATTAAATGAGAATGTAAATAACTTTGTAATTTAGAGATAAACTTAATCTCTAACCTAATAAGAAGTATTTAACTGTATAAATATAACAATTCAATATGTTAGTTTTACCTTTGCCAAAATTATTCTGCTTTATGCATTAAAAGGAATAGTTTTGGCAATAATTTTAATTATGAAATATTATGTTGATATACAAAAATATTGTATGTTTATTTTCACAGGAGCACAAATTGTCCTACACTAACAATTGATAAATTAGAATAGTAACTATAAAATATACTAGCTTGTCAAAGAATATATTATTGACAAGGAATGCATAATTTTGTATTATGGTAGTTAATAGAGTGTAATTTATAATTCATAAGGAAAAAGACTATGATTAGAAGAGTAGATTAAATAAACTGGTTACAGAGAGCTGGCAAAGGTGAGAATCCAGTACAAAGACTTTAATTGAAAAACATCTAGGAGTCGCTAACCGAAAGCATATGCAAGTAGGCTTAGATGTACCTGCTACATTACAGCAGTAAATATAGATATTATATCTGTACTGAAATTAAGTGGATTATTTTATTATAATCAATTTGGGTGGTACCGCGAAATCAAAACCTTTCGTCCCTATTATTAAATAGTGGATGAAGGGTTTTTTTTTATGACCTAACCCAATTTACGCGACCGAAGGGAGTGGTAAATTGATGGTAGGTCAAACGCAGCCGGCTGTCCGTTTTGTCAACAACTCGCAGGGCTCGTTGGACAAAAAGGCAACCAAATGTCAAATTTGCACGACCAGAGGGAGTGAACAAATTTGCAACATTTGTCTGCGAGAAGTACCCTAACCCAAATTAGAGGTCAGAAGACAGAAGTCAGATTCCAAGGAAGTTAAAAAAGAACATTTTCTTCAAGTGTCTAAAATATAAGTTTTCTTAAAATTTAAATATAATAAATAAAGCCATAGCAGGAGGGAAAAAATGATAGATCAAAAAAGAAGTCATTATTGTGGACAAATTTCTGAAAAAGATAAGGCTAGAACAGCCACAGTAACAGGATGGGTTCAAAGAATAAGAGATATGGGCGGAGTATTGTTTGTTGATTTAAGAGATAAAACAGGAATACTTCAGGTAGTTTTCAACGTAGAAAAGGTAGGAGAAGAAATATTCTCCTTGGCAGAAGGCCTAAGAAACGAATTTGTAATAAAGGTTCAAGGTCAAATAGAAGAAAGGGATGAAGAAACATACAATCCAAATATTCCCACAGGAACCATAGAACTAATGGCAGAGAAGCTAGAAATACTATCAAAATCAAAAGCATTACCATTTCCAGTAGAAGATAATATCAATGTAAGGGAGGAAGTAAGGTTTACCCATAGATACTTGGATTTACGTAGACCAAAACTATACAATAACCTTAAATTGAGACATAATACTATAAAGTCCGTAAGAAGATATCTAGAGGATAGGGACTTTATGGAAGTAGAAACACCAATATTAACTAAAAGTACACCGGAAGGTGCAAGGG
>CAYLXY010000214.1:0-3987 GCA_964387405.1 uncultured Clostridiaceae bacterium | reverse complement strand
TCATTTCTAAATTTCCTTCTTTAAAAGAATAAACTAATTTTTTCAATTATAATAGCTCCCAATTTTTAGTAATATACTATCTTTCATCAGAAAATTTATAACCCATGTTTTTAAATATTTTTAAAATTATACGTGCACTTTCTTCTACTGCTTTTGATGAAACATCAATAACAGGGCAACCTAATTTTTTCATTATTTTTTCCGAATAATCTAATTCTTCTAAAATTCTTTTCATGTTTGCATAGTTTGCTTCATTTTTTAATCCTAATGCTTTTAATCTTTCTTGGCGTATCTCACTTAATTTCATTGGATTTGTTGTTAATCCTATAATTTTCTTCGGATTAATTTCATATAATTCTTTTGGTGGTGAGACTTCTGGTACAAGAGGTATATTAGCAACCTTTAAATTTTTATGTGCTAAGTACATACTAAGTGGAGTTTTTGATGTCCTTGAAATTCCTGTTAAGACTATATCTGCTTGTTTTAACCCTCTCGGATCTTTTCCATCATCATATTTAACTGCAAACTCAATTGCCTCTACTTTTCTAAAGTATCTTTCATCTAGTTTTCTAATTAAACCTGGTTCTTCTTTAGATGGACTTCCTATTACCTCTTCCATAGCAGTTAAAATAGGTGTCATTACATCTATACATGGAATATTAAATTTTTTAGCACCATTTAGTAATATATCTCTTAAATATGGAACGACTATAGTAAACACTAGTATAGAATTTTCATTTTTAGCTTCTTCTAATATTTCTAAAATTTGATCTTCTTCATTTACATATGGAAATCTTCTCATTTCATATATTTGTCCATTAAATTGACTAATAGCTGCTTTAGAAACTGATTCTGCCGTTTCTCCTATTGAGTCTGATATTACATATATAACAATTTCTGCATGGCTCATTTCTTTCCTCCTAGTCTTTGGATAACTCCACAAATAATTTTGTAATATTGCTTTTTGATATTCTGCCTAAAATTTTAATTATTTCTCGTTCATCATCCATCTCTTTTGTAACGACTGGCAAACTATCTACTTCATGATCTATTATTTTAATTGCAGCCTCAAGTACATTATCTCCTGGAGATACCGTAACTACATTAGGGGTTCTTGTCATAATCATACCTATTGGTACTTTATTCATATCTATACCCCCTAAAGCACTTTTTAAGAAATCTTTTCTAGATACTATTCCAATAAGTGAACCCTCTGAAACAACAAAAATAGTACCAACATCTTCTAAAAATAGTGTAACTATGGCGTCATAAACTGAGCTTTCCTCTGTTACAACTACTGGTACTGACATAATATTATCTACATCTATACTTTTTACTTTTTTTGCAAAAATATTAATACTTGATTTACCAGAATGGAAATATCCAACTTTAGGCCTTGCATCTAAAATTCCAATCATAGTTAAAATTGCTAAATCTGGTCGTAATGTAGCTCTTGTTACACCAAGGGATGTTGCAATCTGCTGACCTGTAATTGGTTCATTTTCTTTTACAATCTCTATAATTTTTTTTTGTCTGATTGACAGTTCTATGGAGATCACCTCTTTTTATATGTTATACTATTTATCAATGTGTTACATTATATATAATTTAACATATTTTTTATTATTTTGCCATAGTTTTTTATTAAAAAAATCACCTGAGTGAATAAATCCTCAAGTGACTTTTTTTAGTTTAATTCTTTAGTATTTTAATTTTTCATTTAAATAAGATTCTAATTCTTCAATAGAAATTCTTTCTTGCTCCATTGTATCCCTATCTCTTACAGTAACACAATTATCTTCTAAGGAATCAAAATCAAAAGTTATACAAAATGGTGTTCCTATTTCATCATGTCTTCTATATCTTCTTCCTATGCTCCCTGATTCATCATAATCAACCATAAAGCTTGCAGAAAGATTCTCGTAAAGTTTTAATGTCTGCTCTTTTAATTTTTTAGATAATGGAAATATTGCGGCTTTAAAAGGTGCTAATGCTGGATGAAATTTCAATACTACTCTTGTATCTTTTTCATCTAAAACTTCCTCTGTGTAGGAGTCTACTAAAAATGCTAAAGTAAGACGATCTACACCTACAGATGGTTCTATACAGTAAGGTATGTATTTCTCGTTAGTAACTGGATCTTGATAAGTAAAGTCTTCTCCTGAAAATTCACTATGTTGTTTTAGATCAAAATCTGTCCTATTAGCCACACCCCAGAGTTCTCCCCAACCAAATGGAAATTTATACTCAAAATCTGTTGTTGCTTTACTATAATGTGATAATTCCTCTTCACTATGATCTCTAAGACGAAGATTTTCTTTTGTTAAATTTAAATCTAATAACCAATTCTTACAAAAACTCCTCCAATAATCAAACCATTGCTTGTCTTCTTCTGGTTTGCAAAAGAACTCTAATTCCATTTGTTCAAATTCTCTGGTTCTAAATATAAAATTGCCTGGTGTAATTTCATTTCTAAATGATTTTCCAATTTGGCCTATTCCAAATGGTATTTTTTTTCTTGATGATCTTACAACATTTTTAAAGTTTACAAAAATTCCTTGAGCTGTCTCGGGTCTTAAATATATTTCTGTACTCGAATCTTCAGTTACTCCTTGAAAAGTTTTAAACATTAAATTAAATTGACGAATATTAGTAAAATCCTTTGCATCGCACTCAGGACAAGTAATGTTTTTTTCTTCTATGTAAGTTTTCATTTCTTCATTTGTCCAAGTGTCTACAATAGCTTCTTCACCATTTTCATGCATATAATCTTCTATTAATTGATCTGCTCTAAAGCGAGTTTTACACTTTTTACAATCCATCAATGGGTCACTAAATCCTCCTATATGCCCAGAGGCCTCCCAGGCTTTGGGATTCATTAAAATAGCAGAATCTAGGCCTACATTATAAGGACTTTGCTGTATGAATTTTTTCCACCATGCTTTTTTAACATTGTTCTTAAGTTCTACTCCAAGTGGTCCATAATCCCATGTGTTTGCAAGGCCACCGTATACTTCGGAGCCTGGAAATATAAATCCTCTTGTTTTAGCTAAAGAAACAATTTTTTCTATTGTTTTTTCTGTTGTCATTTTGTTTTCCTCCAATTATATTTTCTTAGGTTTTTAAAAAATAAAATCCTTCGTCCCTAACTTTTAAAAGTTAGGGACGAAAGATTTTTCTTCCGCGGTTCCACCCTAGTTGGTTAAAAACCCACTTTAATTAACATTGCTCAAAAGTGCCTTTCATTGATAAACTATACTAGGCTTACACCATCCCTAGCTCTCTATTTTAGTTAAGTCAATTACTCCTCTTTATCTTAGCAATATATTATTTAATTTAACTTTAATTTAACAAATTATAGTGATTTTGTCAATAGATTAAGTTCTTATCTAAGAATCTGAATCTTGATTTTCTTTGTTTTTTGTTTTATCATCTTTTGTCTCATCAATTATAATATCCTTGTTCTCATTTGTATGTTTTTTATTTTTCATTAAGTTTTTAAAATCTGAAACTGTTTCTTCAGTCATTTCGTTAATATCAACAACTTCCCCATCATCTTTTACTATTTCTATATTTGCTTTGCTTATTAATGCAGCAGATACTCCTAATAATGATAATGTTGGGGATAGCATTATTCCTATAGCTCCTGCTGTTATAGGAATGTTAAGAAGTACTTCTCCATCTTTTTTCAAAATAATACGAGAAACATTACCTTTTTTAATAATAGCTTTAAGTTTTTCAACAACTTCATTGCCGGCTATAGACATTGTATTTACCCATGTCTTTCCATAATTCTCTTCAATAGATATTATACTTTCTACAAGTTCTCCATTATTTTCTTCTAAAGCTTCTTTGGCTTCTTTATAAGATACTCCTGTTCTTTCTCTGACTATATCTATTTTTTCTAAAGTAATCACATTTTTTTCTCCTCTATTTTATAATTTTTCTGCCATTTCTAAACTCTTAAAATTATATCTATTAGTATAT
>CAYLXY010000213.1:0-4000 GCA_964387405.1 uncultured Clostridiaceae bacterium | reverse complement strand
ATATTACCTTATATTATGCAACTTCCTTAATGAATAATAATAAAAAAATAGCATAAAATGTTAATATAATATAGGGTTAGGGGGTTTTATATTGTTTAATATAAAAATCAAATGTAGTGCTAAAAGTAGGTATGGTTTTATAAAGGGAAAGATTGATAGTTTCGATTGGTTTGCATTGGTTCATAGGGAAGATGTTGAGTTTGGAATTAATGCTGAGAGCTTGAAAATGGGAGAAGGAAGAGTATCTAGACTATGTTTATATAAGGATATACCTATGTCAGACTATACTAAGAGATTAATATATGCTAATTATAAAAGAGGCTGGGATGTTTTTAATAAAAATTATGAAAAAATGATATTAGATCTAGTAGGATATTTAGATAGAATATATTCTATTAAGGCTGTAAAATAAAAACTTAATAGTCGGTTATTATAACATTAAATTTAAATTTTAAAAAATATCTATAAGTCTTGCAAGATTCAAAGAATATGATATTATTTAAATGATAGAATAAAATAAATTGAAGAAGAGGTAGACGACTATGAATTTACCAAATATAATAACCATATTTCGTTTCATACTAATACCTATATTTGTAAAGGTATTCTTTTCCTCTTCAGAAAAAAGTTTACTATACTCTATATTAATATTTATTTTAGCAGGCATAACAGACGTTTTAGATGGCTATATAGCTAGGAAATATAATGCCATAACTAAACTAGGACAAGCTATGGATCCCTTAGCAGATAAATTAATGCAATTAACGGTACTTCTTTGTTTTACAATCGAAGAATTTATACCTTTATGGGTTATAATTATATATGGAGTAAAAGAAGTTTCAATGATACTAGGTGGAATTTTTTTATATACTAGAAAAGATAAATTTGTACTTCCAGCAAATTCATATGGAAAATTAGCTACTGTAATTTTTTACATTGCAATTTTAGCAATAGCATTTGATTTTATATATGGCAAATTATTAATAGCAACAGCAGCTTTATTTACTTTATACGCATTTGTACGATATGCTATTTTGGGTGCAAAACATATTAAAAGCACTTCAGATCTAGATGCTATGAAGTAAAATAATAATTGAAAGAGTAAAGTAGTTTACTTTTAAATTATATGTTTATAGTATCACTTTAAAATTGTAAGTATGGATCTATATTGACAAATATTTTGAAATGATTATAATGAAATTAATTTTATAGATAAGCAACAATGATGGAGAAGAGTAGATAATACAATCCCTAAAGAGAGAAAAATTCCTGGCTGAAAGATTTTTCAGGGCAGGGATTGTCTTATTTTTGAGTACTTAGGAGGAATATAAAAAATGGAGAATAATTTAGAAAAGAATTATAATCCCCAATCTTTTGAAGATCGAATATATAAACATTGGATGGATAAGAATTATTTTAAAGCAGAGGTAAATCCAGACAAGGAGCCTTACTGCATAGTTTTACCACCGCCAAATATTACAGGTGAGCTTCATATGGGGCATGCATTAGATCATACCTTACAGGATATTTTAATCCGTTGGAAAAGAATGCAAGGTTTTGAGGCCTTATGGCAACCAGGTACAGACCATGCAAGTATAGCCACAGAAGTAAAAGTAGTGGAAAAAATAAGAGAAGAAGGTTTAAGTAAGTTAGATGTAGGTAGGGATGGTTTTTTAGAAAGAGCTTGGGAGTGGAAAGAAGAATATGGTGGTAAGATAGTAGATCAAATGAAAAAACTAGGAGATTCTTGTGATTGGTCTAGGGAAAGATTTACCATGGATAAAGGACTTAATGATGCAGTAACAGAAGTATTTGTTAAATTATATGAAAAAGGATTAATATATAGAGGTAATAGGATTATTAATTGGTGCCCAGAATGCAAAACATCACTTTCTGATGCAGAAGTAGAACATGAGGAAACTGCAGGACATTTTTGGCATATAAATTATCCAATAAAAGATAGCGATCAGGTATTAGAGATTGCAACTACAAGACCAGAAACTATGTTGGGAGACACTGCTATTGCAGTACATCCTGAAGATGAAAGATATAAGGATTTAATTGGTAAAGTAGCAATCCTACCTTTGGTTGATAGAGAGCTAATTATTGTAGCTGATGAATATGTAGATCCAGAATTTGGAACAGGGGCAGTTAAGATAACACCATCCCATGATCCAAATGACTTTGAAATAGGAGAAAGACATAATTTACCACAAATCAATGTTATGAATGAAGATGCTACTATAAATGAAAATGGTGGTAAGTATGAAGGTATGACAAGATATGAGGCTAGAAAGGCCATTGTAAGTGATTTAGAAGAAGAAGGATTTCTTCATAGCATAAAAGATCATAGTCATAATGTAGGTCAATGTTATAGATGTGATACATCTGTAGAGCCTTTAACATCAGACCAATGGTTTGTAAAAATGGAACCCCTTGCAAAACCAGCTATGGAAGCTGTAAACAATGATAAAATTAAATTTGTACCAGAAAGATTTTCGAAAACATATTTACATTGGCTAGAAAATATTAGAGATTGGTGTATTTCTAGACAATTATGGTGGGGACATCGTATTCCAGCCTATTATTGCGATGGATGTGGACATATAATTGTTCAAAAACAAGCACCAACTATTTGTCCAGAGTGTAGCGGAAATAAACTTAGACAGGATGAAGATGTATTAGATACTTGGTTTAGTTCGGCTTTATGGCCATTTTCTACCCTAGGTTGGCCAGAAAAAACTAAAGAATTAGAATATTTTTACCCAACAGATGTACTGGTGACAGGTTATGATATTATTTTCTTTTGGGTAGTTCGTATGGCATTTTCAGGAATAGAGTTTATGGAAGATGTACCATTTAAGCATGTGTTTATTCATGGACTTGTAAGAGATGCAGAAGGTAGAAAAATGAGTAAATCCTTAGGAAATGGAATAGACCCACTAGAAATAATAGAACAATATGGAGCGGATGCATTAAGATTTACTCTAATAACAGGAAACTCTCCAGGAAATGATATGCGTTTTCATATGGAAAGATTAGAATCTAGTAGAAATTTCGCAAACAAGTTATGGAATGCTACAAGATTTGTATTGATGAACTTAGATATTGATCATATAGATAAAGAAAATATAAAAGAAGAATTTACTCTTGCAGACAGATGGATAGTATCTAGACTTAATAAGGTAACAAAAGAAATAACTGAAAATATGGATAAATTTGAATTAGGACTTGCTGTACAAAAGCTGTATGATTTTATTTGGAATGAATATTGCGATTGGTACATTGAGTTAGTAAAACCAAGACTTTACGGTGAAGATATTAATAAGAAAAGAGCAACCCAATATACATTGACCTATCTATTAGAAAACATATTAAAATTATTGCATCCATTTATGCCATTTATAACTGAAGAAATATGGCGAAATTTACCTACAGCAAAAGGAAGTGTAATTATAGCGGAATGGCCTGACTATAATGAAGATGAAGTTTGCAATGAGGCAGAAGCTGATATGGAATTAATTATGAATTCTATAAGAAACATACGTAATCTTAGGTCAGAAATGAATGTTGTTCCTTCAAGAAAAGCCAAATTAATTGTTTTAAGTGGAGATGAAAATATAGAAAAAACAATATTAGAAAACGAAAAATATTTTCAAACCCTAGCAAGTGTTTCAGAAATTGAATTAGTAGAAAGCAAAGATGAAATACCTGAAGATGTAGTATCAACTGTTATTGAGGGAGCAGAGTTGTTTTTACCATTAGAGGAATTAATTGATTTTGAAAAAGAGATTGAAAGATTAGAAAACGAAAAATCTAAATTAGAAGGCGAAATTAAAAGAGTAGTAGGAAAACTATCTAATGAAGGATTTATTAGTAAAGCACCAGCAAAATTAGTAGAAGAAGAAAAACAAAAACAAGTAAAATATAAAGAAATGTTAGTTCATGTAGAGGAAAGATTAGATTCTTTAAAAGATAAATAAATTAAATATTTTATAAA
>CAYLXY010000212.1:0-4002 GCA_964387405.1 uncultured Clostridiaceae bacterium | reverse complement strand
AATGAATAATCTTATTTACATTATATTTATATTTTTTACCAAGTTTTTAAATTATATTTGACAATAGAATAGTCTTGCAGAAGCTCCGCAAGACTATTGGCATTTAGAACAGATCCCAAAAAATTTAACTTTATGATCCTTGATAATAAAATTATGTTTTTTTTCTATTTCATATTCTAAGTGGTCTAATAAATCTAACTCTACTTCTATTATATCATTGCAAATTTCACAAATTAAATGATGATGTTGGTGATCATCTTCATTAGTATTTAATTCATATCTGATACAGCCATCATCTAGGTTCAATCTTAAAATCACTGACATTTCATCTAGCAATTGTAATGTTCTATATACAGTTGCTAAGCCAATTTCTGGACACTTTTCTTTTACTAGATTGTAAATTTCTTCGGTATTTAAATGTTCGCCTTGATTTTCAATAAGAGTATCTAGTACAGCTCTTCTCTGGGGGGTTAATTTGTACCCTTTATTTTTTAACTTTTCCTTTAGTGTTTCAATCAATTTATCCATTTTCCCACCTTCATTTCTCAAATAATAATGCTTTTCAATTAACATTATAGTAAAAATTCACAAACTTGTCAATCATTGAAATTGCATTATATGTAATTTAAAGGTAGGATATGTGGATTAAAGTGCTTTTACTCCTATACTCTTGAAATAAAAAACCTATATTATATTTCCTAATCTATTAATGCTTCATAGGCAGCTACTACATTTTCATATTCTTCATCATCTTCAATAGAAACAAGTGAGTAGTCATTTTCATCATCATCGTCATATACAATTTTAAATACATAGGCATCTACATCTTCACCTGAGCCTGCTGGTGCTAAAACTGCATATTCATTGCCTTCTGATTCTAATGTTACTATTACTTCAAAGTCTTCTTCTTGTCCTTCTTCATCTATCAAGGTAATTATATTTTCCTTTTCTTCCATTCTTATATTCTCCTTCCTTTAATTATCATCAGCATACTTGTATTATATACCAAATTTGCAATAAAAAATACTAATTTTAACATTATTTACTTACACTATCTAAATATCCTTGCAAAATATATACTGCAGCTACTTTATCAATTACTTTCTTTCTTTTTTTTCTGCTAACATCTGCTTCTATTAAGGATCTTTCTGCGGCTACAGTAGTCAGTCGCTCATCCCACTCTATGATTTTAACTTTATTAAATCTTTTAGCTAATCTTTGATTAAACTCTAATACTTTCTCGCATTGAGGTCCTATTGTTCCATTCATATTTTTAGGTAGTCCTACAACTATTTTATTAACATTGTATTCTTTAATAATCTCTTCTAATCTTTGTAAATCTTTTTTTATTCCGATTCTTCTTATAGTTTCTAAACCCTGTGCAGTCCATCCAAATGGATCGCTTAAGGCTACTCCTATAGTTTTATCCCCTAGATCTAATCCCATAACTCTTTTCACACATATTCCTCCAATAATTAAATAACTTTTATAGAAAAATGAGGGCAATATTTAGAACAATAGCTACATAATACACATAGCTTATGATCTACTACAACTTGATCATTAACTATTTTTAGTGCATTATGGCTACAGTGTTCTACACATATGCCACAGCCCTCACACCAGTTAGATATACTGAGCTTTCTTTTTTTAGCTTTAATTTTATCTAAGGATTTTTTATTTATTTCTTTTCCTTCAAATATGGATACATTAACATCTATCTCTTCCTTAGTTTGCATACCAACAGCAATGGAGTCTAATACCGGAAGATTTAAGACAAAATCAAAACATTGTTGAAAGTTTTTTAATAGGTTTCCACCACCTAGGGGTTTCATGCCAAATATGCCCTTGCCTAAATCATGGGCATGATTTAGGGCTGTAAGCATTTCTTCAATTGTTCCATCTTGTATTCCTAATCCATTTATATTAACTATTGGATGTATAACTTCTATTTCATCATACTTAAGGCTTCCCCTTACTGCCTCTACAGTATGGGTAGATAATCCTATAGCTCGAATATATCCCTTTTCTTTCATTTGTAAAAAATACTCTATAGCTTCATAATGTCCCCTTATTGTATGTTCACTTTCTTGTTCATGTAACATAAAAAAATCCACATAATCCGTATTCATTTGATCTAATGCTTTCTTTAGACTATATTCAGCAGTTTCCTTTGAATAGGCATAGGATTTTGTAGCAATTACCACTTTGTTCCTATCCCAATGTTTTAATGCATGTCCTATATGTCCGTAAGTTTCATATAATTCTGCTGTATCTATAAAATTAATTCCTTTTTCAAAACCGTATAAAAGTAGGTCTCCACCTTCTTCATGACTTTTATTTGTCTGTAAGGGTCCCATAGTCAAACTTCCAAAACACAGTCTTGAAACTTCTATATTTGTATTTCCTAATTTTCTTTTTTCCATATTAACACTCCAGTATATTCCACAGATTGTCATCTTAAATATTAATTAAATTTGCCATCCCCAGCATTAGTTGAATTCGTCATCCTGAGCCTTAGCCAAGGATCTTTTAGTAAAAGCTAAGACTCTTTATTCCATTTCCTTCTGCTTCCTTCCATTTTCAGTGACAGGAGTAAAAATCTTAGATTCAGAATGACGACATAAAAGACTTGTTTCCAACTTTATTTGCTTAATTCCTGACTTATTAAATATAAGATTGTTGATGTTAAAAATATTATACTTGTAGCTGCTGACACTATTCCTGAATCATTAACCGCAAAACCAATAATACAGGCTACTATAATTCCGCTCCAACCTATAGCCAGTTTAGGATATTTTACAGATATTTTTTTAATCCATCCAATAGGTCTATATAAAAGTATACCTAATACTGCAATTGCAATTAATAATACTTTACTCCAAATAGTTACCCCCATAATTCTTAGGTTCATAGAAATTTTTCTTATTATTATTTGATATATTGCAATAGGTCCACTTGCAAGAATTTGATTTATTGCACCTGCCAGATGGGATTTACTCTCAATAATATATAAATCGATTAAAGCCATAAATACTACTGCACATATTACAGCTAGGCCTATATATATCAATTTTTTAAAATTAATTTTTTGTCCTAATAATCTAAGTGATACAAATAGAAAAGCAAATACTGCTGTTATTGTTCCACCTACATTGGCTCCTAATTTTGGAAATCCTATAATAAGAGTTACTATAGCAAAAAATATTATAGCTATATATTTTTTCACATCATACCTTTCCATTAATACTGTTACAAATACTAAAACAGCTCCAATGAGTACTCCCATATATTCATTACCAATTCCATAATATCTAGCACCTATTATTGGATCATAGCCTAATAGAGAATTTTTAATTAGATTTTGTCCACTAATAGTATCAATTATTAATCCAAATACTAGCAAAATCATAGCATACAATATTACATTCAATGAATTACCTTTAGATATTAAGTGAATTATAAATACTAGGGCTATTGTTATTGATATTAACAATAAAAATGTAGTCATTATATTTGTTAATCCAAATAAAGGTAATATTAATAAAGTAAATGGTGCAACTATATTTCCTACTAAGGCTAATGATATATATTTATACCATTTAGTAGATAATCTATCTTTTAACACTATAAATACTAAGGCTATAATAGAAGTAATCATTTGATATATGGCAAAAGTAGATAAAACCTTATATCTTTGAGTAGATGTATTAACTAGTCTTTTATTTAAATTATATATATAATTTAAATTATTTTCTTGTGGGCTAGATTCTAAGACCCTACCTGTCATTTTATCTGTAGTTAGATTAAAATATGACAAAATAGTTGGACCAATATCAACATTAGCTACTATTCCATGTCTTCTAGTGGTTTTTGAATATAGGACTTCTTCCCCCTTCTTACCTTGATAAATAACAAGGGGTGTTAATCTATCACCTTTACTTGCTGCCTTATCCGATGGATATGGACTAATAATTATCAGCTTAGTATTTTCCTCAGTAA
>CAYLXY010000211.1:0-4003 GCA_964387405.1 uncultured Clostridiaceae bacterium | reverse complement strand
ATTCCACAAGAAAATAACTTTCAACAGGTTGACGATGAGGAAAATAATTTATTATTTTCTGAATCTAAAGCATTTATATTATTACTTACACAGAAGTAGTATATACTATATAATAGTCATATAAACACAAGATATACAGGAGGAAAAATATGAGTAGAAAATTAGCTAGGGAACTTAGCATGAAAGTATTATTTGATATGAATATGAATAAGGATTTTGATTTAAATAAAATAAATTATCATCTTCAAGAGGATAATATTAAAGAAATACAAAATGAATATATTTATGGTGTACTAACTGAGGTCACTGGACATTTAAAAGAAATAGATAGAATTATAGAAGATTATTCTAAAGGATGGAAACTTAATCGGATTGCAAATGTAGATTTAGCAATTTTAAGACTAGCTTTTTCTGAAATTATCTATATGAAAGATATTCCTTACAGAGTATCTATTAATGAAGCTATTGAATTGGCAAAAAAATATGGTTCTAATGAGTCGGCATCTTTTATTAATGGTATTTTGGGGAATTATGCTAAAAAAGAAGGTTTGAAAGATGAAGAATAATAAAAAATATGATTGAGGGAGGTAAATAATATGAAAATCAAGACTCTCTCTGTTTCTGAAGTGAATCATTATATAAAAAGGATTTTACTTAGTGACCCAATATTATCACATATTTATGTAGAAGGTGAGATTTCTAATTATAAACTTCATAGTAGTGGCCATATGTATTTTACTTTAAAAGATGAAAATAGCAGAATAAATTGTATTATGTTTAATTCTAATTGTGAAAATCTAATGTTTATTCCTAAAGAGGGAATGAGAGTAGTTTGCAAGGGACAAGTATCCATTTATGAGCGTGATGGCAAATATCAACTATATGTTAATCATATGGAAGTAGCAGGTATAGGTGCACTTTATATAGCTTATCAACAGCTAAAAGAAAGGTTAGAAAAAGAAGGTTTATTCCATAGTAAGCATAAAGGAGAGCTTCCTTATCTTCCGAAAAAAATTGCTATTATTACATCTCCTACTGGAGCTGCTGTAAAAGATATTATATCAATTATACTTAGAAGATTCCCTAAAGTGGAATTATACATATTTCCGGTTTTAGTACAAGGGGAAGGCGCTGCCCCATCTATTGTAAAAGCTATAGACCTATCTAATGATTATCCAAATATAGATCTTGCAATTCTTGGTAGGGGTGGAGGTTCTATAGAAGAATTATGGGCTTTTAATGAAGAAGAAGTGGCTAGAGCAATATTTAATAGCAAAATTCCCATAGTGTCTGCAGTAGGTCATGAAACAGATTTTACTATTGCAGATTTTGTTGCAGATTTAAGAGCAGCTACTCCATCTGCAGCAGCAGAACTAGTTGTACCAAATATGATAGAAATAAAATCTTATATGAATTCTATGGAAAAAAGATTATTGTATTCTATTAAGGTTAAATTCAATGAATTACATAGTAGATTATCTTCAGTTGAAAATAATTACTTTCTAAAAAATCCTTTAAATCCTATATATGATAAACAACAATATATAGATGAATTATTAGAAAGATTAAATAAATCCCTGAAATCTAATAATCAGTTTAAAAAGAAGCATCTGATTCATTTAGGAGAAAGATTGAATGGATTAAGTCCCTTATCTGTTTTCTCTAGAGGTTACTCAATAGTAAGGGATGAAAATAATGAAATAATCAAATCAATAAATCAAGTTGAAAAAAACAAGTTATTAAATATAGACTTAATAGACGGTGAAATTAGCTGTAAAGTAATTGAATATTCAAAGGAGGAGAAGACTTTTGGAAAAACTTAATTTTGAACAAGCATTAAGTAAATTAGAAGAAGTTGTTAACAAGTTAGAAAATGATGAATTATCATTAGATGACTCATTGAAAACTTTTGAAGATGGAATAAACCTTTATCGTTTATGCAGCAAAGAACTTAGTCAAGCAGAGAAAAAAATTAACATGATTATACAGGAAAATGATGAGCTTAAAGAAATTCCATTCCAATGGGAGGAAGAATAAATGAATTTTAGTGAACAGTTAAATAATTACATAGAATTAGTTAATGAAGAACTTTTAAAGTATTTAGATTTAAAAGAGGGGTATAATAGTAGATTAATAGAATCAATGAAGTATAGTTTATTTGCAGGTGGTAAAAGACTAAGACCTATCCTAGCTTTAGCTTCATACAATTTATTTGGAGAAAATATTGAAGAAATAATGCCTTATGCATGTGGATTAGAAATGATTCATACCTATTCTTTAATACATGATGATTTGCCATCTATGGACAATGATGATTATAGAAGAGGTAAATTAACAAATCATAAGGTATACGGAGAAGGTATTGCAGTTCTTGCAGGGGATGGCTTGCTTAATTATTCTTTTGAAATTATGCTAGAAAACGCCCTCAAACAAGATGAACTCTATTCTCATTTGAGAAGTATTAAGCAAATAGCTAATGCAGCTGGAATACATGGAATGATTGGTGGTCAAATAGTTGATTTAGAAAGTGAAAATAAAACTATTGATAAAGAAACTTTAGAATATATTCATTTAAATAAGACTGCAGCTTTAATTATTGCACCTTTAAAGGTGGGGGCTATTATTGGTGGGGCTAGGGAAGAAGATATTAAGTCTATGGAGCAAATAGGATTAAGTCTAGGTCTTGCCTTTCAAATTAAAGACGATATTTTAGATATTATAGGAGATGAAAATAAATTAGGGAAAAAAACTGGTAGTGATATTGATAAAGATAAATCTACATATCCAACTTTTTATGGATTAGATACATCTATTGCTAAGGTAGAAGAACTAACTGAAAGTGTAAATTCACTACTTAGTCAATATAAAGATAGGGCAAATTTTCTTTTAAATTTGAGTAATTACTTAATGAAGAGAGAATTTTAATCTTAAGGAGGAAGACAAGTGGAGTTTTTCGAATCATTTGGCAATAATAGGGTTTTTCAAGTTGCAGCTTTATCTTGGTTTATAGCCCAAACAATGAAGGTAATTCATACTTTTATAATAAAAAAAAGATTTGATTTTACAAGATTTGTAGGTTCAGGAGGAATGCCTAGTTCCCATGCGTCCTTTGTAATGGGATTGACAACTGCTGTTGGATTAAAAAATGGATGGGACTCTACTTATTTTGCCATTGCTTTATGTATGTCCTTAGTAATCATGTATGATGCTGCAGGTGTAAGAAGGGCAGTAGGAAAACAGGCAATAATATTAAATAAAATGCTAGAAGATGTACAAGATAAAAAGAAAAAAATAATTACAGAACGAAGATTGAAAGAATTAATAGGTCATACTCCTGTAGAAGTGATTGCAGGTGCGATTTTAGGTATAATAATAGCTAATTTGATGATTTGATAAGGTTAATTTTATATGATATAATTAGTTATAACTAATTTGTAAAAATTCCAGTGATGCAGTATTCTAGTCAGTTAATCTAATCTTGAGGGCGGGGCTAAAAATCCGTTGAAGGGCATATCGATGAAGTTCTTGGTTCTGGCTGCTGACGCCCAGTCGGGGGTTAGTTCTGAGAGTAAGGGGAGGGGGCGATCCACAATGGCATGTGGGCGGGGACCCTTTCCTCGTGGAGACCAATTCATGTTATGAAAAGGGGGAACCTGCAAAGTGTATGCAAGTACATTAAGCAGTGTAGCCTGCCTTGAGTGATATAGGCAGATAAGCAGACCAGTTTCTAGAAACCAGGGCCCGGTGGAAAGATTCATTGCTGTTTGAAACCTATGTTGCAAAAGAGGCTAAGGATTAGATTAAGTTGTTGAGGAAAACTCCTAGACTGTTCATGTTGAAGTATATTAGGGATTACAGTGCGGACTAAGTGGTAATCCAGTCCTACCTTTGGTGACAAGGTGGAAACTAGCTTAAAGGGAAACCGCTGCAATGGTGACATGCAGTGCTGGTTTGGGAAATCCAACTGGACCTAAGCCGTAAAATTTACTTAATTATACTATCA
>CAYLXY010000210.1:0-4041 GCA_964387405.1 uncultured Clostridiaceae bacterium | reverse complement strand
AATTCTTCAACTATATTATAAATAAAATTATCTATATCTTTTAATATGTTTTCTTTATGTTTTTCATATGTTTCTGTATTTAGGTTTTCTTTGTAGATTTCTAATCTTGTAATATCTCCACTTTCAATTACTATTAAATTAGAATCTACATATTCTTCTTTAAAGCTGTCTGCTAATTGTTCATAGTTGGTTTTCAATCCAAATGGTCTGCTCTTATCTTTTTCAGTTATATTATTGCCTATATTTCCAGAGTCTATATGCCCGTCTAAATCCATAGCTATTAAACCAGCTGATGTTAATTGAACATCAGCTGTATTACTATTACCTATTAAAGCTGTTTTATAGCCATTTTTATTAAGTGTCTCACCTAATATTCCAGGTGTAGCCCCATAGTCTCCCTGTAAGTTTTCATTTATTAATTGATTAATATTTAAATTAATAAGACCATTTTCAAGTACTTTTTTTCCCCTACGTCTTTCATATATAGAGCTATTACTATTATCAACTTTGTAAAATAAAGATGTATTATATGAGGCTTCAGCCCTTGTGCCCCAACCTATACTAGCATAGGATTTAAATTCACTGTTTTTGCCGGAAGCCCTAGTATTCATTAAAGCAATTGAACCTCTATCTATTAATTTTCTTACATAAGGCATTTTTTCTAAATCATTAAAATCTATTCGGTTAATTATAAGCATTACTACTCTAGTATTATCCTCATTAGGTATCTCTAGATTTATTCCATAGCTTATGCCTGTTATTAGTGTAATTGCTAAAATTAATATTGCAATAAAACTTATTGCTTTTTTGTTCAATTTTAAATCACCTACTTTTTATTTAAATATGTTTTTAATAGCTCTTCTAATAGTTCATCTCTTTCTATTTGTCTTATTACAGTTCTGGCATTATTGTGACTTGTAATGTAAGTAGGGTCTCCGGATAGAATATACCCAACAAATTGATTTATAGGGTTATATCCTTTTTCCTCTAAGGATTGATACACATTTAAAATTACGCTCTTTGCCTTTTCTTCCTTTTCTATATCTAAATCAAACTTCATAGTGAAATTATCTTTATTTGACATTATTATTCTCCCTTCCTATTCCTTTATTACTATTTTATCATACTATTCTCTTTATATTAAGTAATATTATAGGTTTCAGCAAAAAAGTAGGAGCATAGAAAGCCCATGCCCCTACTTTATCTTATTACTTTAATTGTTCTTTTAATACTTGCCTTACTCTATTTAGAGCCTCTTCAATTTTATCTGGGTTTTTCCCACCTGCCTGTGCCATATCTGGTCTACCTCCGCCACCGCCTCCTGTAACCTTAGCAGCTTCTTTAACCAAATTACCAGAATGGACTCCTTTAACAAGGACATCCTTTGTTGCCATAGCAATAAAATTAACTTTATTGTCATTTTTTGATGCTAATACTATTAGTCCAGAAGCAATTTTTTCCTTTAATAGGTCTCCAATCTTTCTTAAATCATCCATTCCTTGGTTGTCTATAGATTGAGCAATTATATCTACCCCATTAATAGATTCTATTTGATTTAAAAGATCCTCTGTTGAACCACTTGCTAACTGACTTTTAAGTTTATTTAATTCTTTATCTTTTTCTCTTCCTTCATTTACCAATTCATCTACACGCTCTAGTAAATTTGATGTTTGAGTTTTTAATTTATCTGCTATTTCCTTTATTGTTTCTTGGTTTTTTTGTACATATTTATATGCTTCTATACCTGTAATAGCCTCTATTCTTCTTACTCCAGCAGCTACTCCACCTTCACTTACTATAATTAACATACCTATTTGCCCACTGTTGCTTACATGGGTTCCTCCACATAACTCTGTACTATATTCTCCAACTTTAACAACTCTAACCACATCTCCATATTTTTCACCGAATAGAGCCTCTGCACCCATATCTTTAGCTTCATCTATAGAAGTTTCAAAAGTTCCTATCTTTAAACCTTCTAATATTTGTTTGTTAACTAGCTCTTCTATTTGTGATATTTGCTCAGCTGTTAATCCTTGGAAATGAGTAAAGTCAAATCTTAGTCTTTCAGGAGTTACAAGGGACCCTGCCTGCTGAACATGGTCACCTATTACTTCTTTTAAAGCTTTATGCAATATATGTGTAGCAGTATGATTACGGGCTGTATTCATTCTAAAGTCTTTATCTACTTGGCCCTTAAGCTTGTCTCCTACAAGCAGTTCTCCTTCTTCAACTTTAACAATATGATGTATTTGATCATGGGGGCCTTTTTTAGTATCTAATACTATTGCTTTTGTTTTATCATTATATAAAACCCCAATATCTCCTACTTGTCCACCGCCTTCTCCATAGAAAACAGTTTCATCTAAAATAACCCTTAGCTCATCTCCTGCCTTACCTTCATCTACCATATTTTCTTTGTTTGCAATTGCTAAAATTTTTCCTTCTATTTCAAAGTTATTATAACCTTTAAAATCTGTATTAATATCTTTGTCTAATTTAGCAAAGGCATCATCTTCCCAACCTACATGATCTACTCCTGTTCTTGCATCACGAGCTCTTTGTCTTTGTTTTTCCATATCTATTTCAAAGTTTTCTTCATCTACAGACAAGCCTTTTTCTTCTAATATTTCTTTTGTTAAGTCTAAGGGAAATCCATAAGTATCGTAAAGTTTAAATGCATTTGATCCACTTAATACTTTTTTATCTGCGTCTAATAGTTCTTTTATATATAGATTTAAAATATCTATTCCTTGATCTATTGTTTCCATAAATCTTTCTTCTTCAACTTTTATTACTTTTTTAATATAATCTTTTTTATCTATTAGTTCATTATAGGCTTGACCATAGTTTTCACTAACTTTATCAACTAGTCCATATAAAAATGCCTCATGTACTCCTAATAATTTGCCATGTCTTGCAGCTCTTCTAAGTAATCTTCTTAATATATAGCCTCTACCTTCATTGCTTGGTAGTATTCCATCTCCAATCATAAAGGATACAGCCCTTATATGATCTGTTATTATTCTAATAGATACGTCTGTTTTTGCATCTTTTTTATAATCTTTATTTGTAATTTTGCATACCTGATCTAATATAGGCTTAATTACATCAATATCAAAAATGGAGTCTACTCCCTGCATAATAGCAGCCATTCTTTCTAAGCCCATTCCAGTGTCTATATTTGGATTTGGAAGAGAATTATAGTTACCATCTTCATCTTTGTCGAACTGAGTAAATACATGATTCCAAAATTCAATATATCTATCACAATCACAACCGGGTTTACAGTCTTCAAGTCCACAACTATGTTTTTCTCCTCTGTCATAATACAGTTCAGAACATGGACCAGAAGGGCCTATACCTATTTCCCAAAAATTATGTTCTTTTCCTAGTCTAATAATTCTATCTTCAGGTAATCCAACATCTTTATTCCAAATTTCAAAAGCCTCATCATCTTCTAAATATATAGTAATCCATAGTTTATCTAAAGGTAAATTTAAATGTTCAGTTACAAATTCCCAACCCCATTCTATGGATTCTTTTTTAAAGTAATCTCCAAAAGAAAAGTTACCTAACATTTCAAAAAATGTAGCATGTCTTGATGTTTTACCAACATTTTCAATATCTCCCGTACGAATACATTTTTGACTAGTAGCTATTCTTTTACTTGGAGGCTCTTCCGTACCTGCAAAATATGATTTAAGTGGTGCCATTCCTGAATTTATTAATAATAAACTCTTATCTTTTTGTGGCACTAAAGGAAAACTAGGTAAAATCATATGTTCCTTTGATTCAAAAAAATCTAAAAATTGTTTTCTTATTTCATTCAATCCTAATTTTTTCATAAAGTAATCCTCCTTACAATTATTAATCTTAGTTTGTTAAAAAATAAAACTCCCATCCATACAAAATAAAACTGTAGGGACAAGAGTATTTTTACAGTAAACCCTAATTATGGTTAGAAATAAAAATCTCCTTGAGAAAATAATATAAGAGATTTTTCGACAATCTATATTACTATTTTTCTTAATAGTTTTT
>CAYLXY010000209.1:0-4058 GCA_964387405.1 uncultured Clostridiaceae bacterium | reverse complement strand
CTATGGAAATATTAATCAAGTGTATATGCAGGGTTATGTAGAAGGATATTTAATAGATAATTTAGAGGAAACATTAGAAATAGAAAGTTATGGGGGAGTAATTTATTCTCTCCCCCTAAACCCTAATACTGAATATACAATTGATTCCCATATGGTGGATAAATCTAATTTTATGCCAGGTATGGAAATCTACGTAGAAGTTAGAGGAAGAAGGGTTGCATCTATAGAAGGATACTCTACAAGCTCTTTAGGCTATATAGCTGCTGGAAGCAAAATGAAAACCGGTAGAATTGGTAAAATAGATCGTAATCAATTAGTATTAAAATTTCCAACAGGGGAAGAAGAAACCTTTTTTACTAGCCCAGCAACTATTGGATTGAGAAATGGACAAAATATAAATCTTAGTAGCTTGTATGAAGGTGATAAGGTAAAATTATATTTTGATGAAGTCCATACTAATATTATTAGTCGTATTGAAATTCAAGGAAAATCCATAGAAGTTAGTGGACTTTATAAGGGTCAAATAAATCTTGCAGATAGATATTCGGATAAAGTGACACTTTCCAATGTTAACAAATTGAACAATGGACAATGGAAGAACTTGTTACCTTCTATGACTTTACCTTATAATAATGGTTTTCCACTTTTTATAGGAGGATATGAAATTCCCTATGACAATTTGAAATATTATAAGGGTAAAACAGTCTATTTAGCTTTAAAAGACTTTTTTGGAAAAGATCAAGTTGAGAGAATGGTAGTACAGAATCAATATGAAAGTACTTACTCTGATAAAATTAAAGATATAAATTGGTTTACTGGAGAGTTTGAACTTAAAAATAATAGAAATATTGGTTTTAATGATGGAACAATAGTTATTAAAAATGGTAGAATAGTAGATACTTTTGCATTAAATGCTGGATCGGATGTATTTGTTGTAGCAGATGGCAGGGGTATAGACTCTAGTGCAGATGTAATATATGTTTTAAATGAAGATGTAAACAACTCAAATATAGGACAACACTATATTTATGCTGGAAGAATGGACCAAATAGTAGAAGATAGACTATGGTTAAAAGACTTCTTCCTATTAGATGAAAATGATTGGCAGTCGTTTTCAGGCGATAAAGAGCTGTTTTTTGATAATGATACAGATATTTATGATTTGACTAATAATAAAAAGATAAGTGTAGAAGAATTTTATAGTGGAAATTATGCAGTAGATGAAAGTTCCAGATATGCTAGATATAATAATTTGAGAGATTGGCATAGTTATATTTATACAGATGGAGATAGAATAAGTGCTATAATGGTGCAGAAGAATATGGATTCATTGCTTAGACAAAGAACAACTAACGGTATAGTTTCTTCTCTTACCAATGATGAGCTAGTTGGTTGGGGAATGAAAATAACAAATCCTAGAGATTGGAGTAGTAGAAACTCTCAATGGATGGAGAGAAATGCAGATTTAAGTGTTAATTTGGAAAAAACATTACTGATTAAAGATGGCAGACAAATTCAACCATATGATTTAAAAATAGGGGATCGTATTTATTTAGTGCGTGATGATTATTATGGTAAAGTACTTATAGTGAAGTAATATTCATGTCATCCTGAGACGGACAGCATAAGCATAACCAACGAAGGATCTTAAACAAAGATTCTTCACTCCGTTCAGAATGACAAAGGTTGTCATCCTGAGATGGACAGCATAAAAGGTACCCACGAAGGATCTTAAAAGAATTTTATAACACAATTAGGAGGGATAACTTGAAGAGGGCTATTTTAATAATACTAATCCTAAGTTTAATAAACATACCAGTAAATATATTTGCTTCCCCTCCTGAGTTTTCGGGTGGAGTTAACAATGAGTATGAATATGAAGAAGTTGTTTTTATAACAGGCCAACCTATAAAGTTTACAGGTACTGTAAGAATAACAGAAAAAGATAAGGCGGATTCAAAAACTATTGGCTATAGATTTGATCTTCTTCCAGAAGACAAGTCTATAGATGGTAAATTATCTCGTAATATTACCTATATTACAGAGTATGATGACCGTAGTGATAAAGGACAAACCATAGGACAGACTAGTATTAGTAGCAAAACTAACGAAAGTATAGAAATAGATGGAGATAAATATGTACTAAAAGATCATCAATTTTCAAAATCAGATGTTATTGATAATAGACCAGCCTCCGACTTTTATTCTGGCAATATAAAAGGTCGAAAAGTTTATGATATTAATAGAAGTGGCAGAACATCTGAAGGAGAAGTTATTGTAGATATTAGTGGTGGTAATGTTGGCTATGAAAATTTTTGGGGTACAACAGAAACCCAAATTATTGATTTTGTATATGATGTGAATTGGGAAACAGTTAATAATGAAAATGAAGATGAGGATCAAGAAGAAAATCAATCTAAGAGTTGGCAGGGTACTGTTAGAAGTCAAGTTTCTGATAGTACTACTAAGGAACTTAGATATAGTGATAATGAAGCTAATTTTTCTAGTTTTAATGGTGGATATATCCGCATAACTAATAGTGGGATTGTATCTAAATATGATTATAATCTTCCTGATATGGATGAAAAAATACCGAGTACTTGGAGACGAAATTCAGGAACTACATACTTATCAAAAGAAAAGACACCAAAGATTGAAAGATTAATAGTTCCTAAATTTAGAGATTTAGCTGGACATTGGGCTGAAAATTACATAAATAAGCTTTATTCTTTAGATGTATATGATGAAAGTGGAAGTGCTTTTTTTGTACCAGATGTACCAATGCTTAGGGAAGAGTTTACAAGGGCAGTTATGAGGGCCACTGATATTAGACCAAAAGAAGAAACCAAGAGAAGAAGTCGTAGAGACAGAGAACCAGAAATTTCACCCTTTAGAGATGTTTCAGTAGAAGATATTAATTATGAATATATTAAAAATGCAGTTGAAAAAGGTATAATACAAGGTATAAACGCATATAACTTTGCGCCTAAAGATTCATTAACTAGAGCCCAGGCTATTACTATAATTATTAGAGCATTAGGATTTGAAAGCAAAGCCCCTACACCAGGTTACTACACATCATTTGCTGATGACCATCTAATACAATCTTGGGCAAAGGATAGTATATATATGGCTAAGGAAATAGGACTAGTAAAAGGGGATAATTTAAATAGAGTAAACCCTAATACTGTACTAACTAGAGCTGAGGCTTCTGCAATGCTTGTAAGATTTTTAGAGTTTTTAGAAAAAGATCTACAAGAAGATTATAGAGAGAATATTATTTTATTTAACTAAAAGGAGGAGGAAAATTATGAGTAAAACAAAGACAAAATCAATTATAGGAATTACGATACTAACTGTTATTTTAACTAGCATCTTATCCTTTGCTGCACCTACAATTTTTACTGATATTGAGGGGCATTGGGGAAAGCCTTATATTGAAGGTATTTATAGTCGTAAAATTACAGCAGGTTATCCAGATGCTACTTTCAAACCCCAAGGAAATATTACCAAGCTAGAATCTGTAGTTATGATAGCAAAGTTAATGGGCTATAGTGATAGTGAAGAAGGATACTATATAAATCAATATAAGAAAAAATTAGAAGAAAATAATATTCCAGAATGGGGACAAGGACCGACTGCCTATGCTCTTTTCAATGATATTTTACTAATGGAGGACTTATCTACTTTAGTATCTTCTACTAGTACTACCTATGCTAAGAGGCATGAAATAGCTGTTTATATTGGAAGAGTATTAGAATATGGTGCTGGTGAGGAAATTGGTAAAATATATGTAATTCCTTATAAGGATGAAATAAGTATTCCAAATCAAGCTAAAAAATATATAGACTTATTATTGAATAAAGATATATTAGATAAAACAAGTAATGATGGAAAGTTTTTGCCAAATGATCCAATAACCAGAGCAGAAATTGCTAAGCTCGTTTCTTTATCTGCTGAAATTTTAGATCAAGCTGCAGAAAATCCTGATAACAATCCTCCAGATGACAAACCTATGAATCCTCCTACAGAAGTAGAAAGGGAAATTATAGATGGAT
>CAYLXY010000208.1:0-4073 GCA_964387405.1 uncultured Clostridiaceae bacterium | reverse complement strand
GGAGGCACTTAAACAAAGAAATCAAGATTTAGAAACTATCATTAAAAACATGTCTGAGGAAATAATAATATTTGATAAAGATTATAGAGTTAATGTTTATAATAAAGAAACAAATAAAAAAGCAATTATGGATAATATGTCTTTATCACATATTAATGATATTAACGGCATGAAAAAATACGTTTGTGCATTTAATAAAAAAAATAGTATATTAGATGAAGATGGTCAATTAATACATTATGAAGATTATCCTTTTCAAAGGGTAGCTAGAGGTGAATTTATTTCAGATTTTTTTATAAAAGTGGTTAAGGAATCGAAAACATCATACGCAGAAGTGCTTGGTTATCCAATATATGATGATGACGGAAATTTTAACCATGGCATAATGATTTACAGAGATATAGATCATAGAATGGAAAAAGAGGAATATAGGTTAATAAAAGCACAAAATGAACTTTTGAGTAAAATAGTAGAAAGTCTGAATCTTGAATATATTAGGTGTACTTATCCAGATTTAGATATAATCAGTATAAATAATAATAGTTTGGAAAGTTTTAAAAAAAGAAACAATGGAAACAAGTCCATGGTCTCTCCTATAGGAGAGAGCTATTTTACAATATATCCTGTAGATGAAGAAATTAAAAGGAGAGAATTAGAATTTCGTTTAATTAAAAAAGACCAGCTAATTAAAGTCAATAGATTTTAGTGAAAAAGTTTAAAATACTTTTTAAGTATTATAAACTAAAAAATGCATACCTAAATAAACCAGCCACAAATAAATTATAAAAAGAAAGCTGGCTACTGAAAAATGATCATTGAAAACTAAACATTAAATACAAAATATTAGGCAACTAAAGACTTAGCAAAAAGTAACTCCTCATGTTCTTCTGGGCTTCTTAGTTGAAAAGGTTTTCTATCCCTTAGAACAGCGAATATAATGTTTACTAGCTTTCTCATGACAGCACCTAATGCGACCTTCTTAGGCTTGCTTACACACTTGAGATGGTAGAATTCATGTATAATAGGATTAGTTTTTTCGCCATTTCGCTTGCTACGGATATTAGCCAAAGCAGTGGTAAATAAAACTCTTCTTAGTAGCCTAGAGCCCCTTTTGGACATTTTATTACGAGTTCCAGTGAATTCACCTGATTGGTTAACAGAAGGATCAATCCCAAAGAAGGCTACAAGCTTATTAGCTTTAGAGAATGCAGAAAAATCACCAACCTCAGCGAGTATTGTAGCAGCAGTTAAAATCCCTATTCCAGGTATACTGCAAAGCAAATCAATAATAGGTGATAATACAGGAATATCTGATAAAGAATCTATTAATATAATTTCTTTAACAGCATCGAGTATGCTTTTTCGAGATTCTTGTAAAGTTCTTACCATAGAAATATTAACCTTAAGTATGGCTAGATTTCCAGGGGTACTGATGCTTAGGGATTTAAACTCCTTAGCTTTTAGAATGAGTAAATTATATTTTTTTGTTGACCATTCTAAGCCTTTTTTAGAGGACTTTTCAATAAGTGATATTAAAGTTTTCTTGTTAGCCTTTAAAATATGATTTGGTGAAGGATACTTGTCCAGCACTGCGAGAGCAGTCTTCGAGTATACATTTTGAAAGACATCTGTAAAGTTTAACATCACTTGATCAACAATACCAATAAGTCTGTTTTTGTAAGTTGTAAGTTCGTCGCTTAATTTGTAATATTGACGGCAAAGGCTTCTAAGGCAGTCAATATCTTCATCAGGGACAACAGTAGTCTTAATAAAAGAAAATCTATAGAGCAAAGCAATCCTATGAGCATCAATTTTATCATTTTTTACTTTCCTTATTCCAATATTTTTGATAGAATCAGATTGGATGGGGTTTATGATAGAGACCTCAAATCCAGAATCAGAGAGATAGTGGAAGAGGATTTTGTGATAGTGCCCAGTGGATTC
This sequence comes from uncultured Clostridiaceae bacterium, assembly GCA_964387405.1. Taxonomy (GTDB): domain Bacteria; phylum Bacillota; class Clostridia; order Peptostreptococcales; family Natronincolaceae; genus JAAZJW01. Next base: position 2,129 of record CAYLXY010000208.1, on the reverse strand, counting down.
TAAGACTACGACAGGCCTAATTGCAAAGTCCTTTTCTACTTTTTGCAATAGATCTACAGTCTTTTTAATGCTATCAGATGAATCATGATAAATTTTAATACGGTGGCATATTTCATTAGATGGAGATAAAATACACATCTCACTAAAGTTTTTACCAACATCAATTCCAGCAACAGGTGGATAATTCATACAAAGCCTCCTAAAATAAGTTATTTGGATTTAGAAATCCATTCCTTCTCAAATAAGGACACAACCTTGCATGTGACACGAGGAACCAGTGTTAACTGGCCTCAACCAGCCAAATAATGTAATCTTATGAGAATGGATAGATACTCTTTTTTACAGGTAATCGCCCAAAGGCGTCCTAGGAGTGATTGCATCAAACCTCCAAATCCATAAATTAATTATACAATATTGTCATGGTTCAGGCCAAATATAAACTGGCTTTTCGGCTAAGGTAGGGAGCCGATAGAAATGTATTTAATGATTAGAAAAGAAGATCATACGAGGTTTAAAGAAAAGTATAATTATTACAGCGAAAAACTGTAATTTGATTATAACTATATTGTACAAGGAGTGTTTTTATTGGACAAATTTACTTTAATTAAGGAAGATACTGTTTTAATGGTAATTGATATTCAAGATCGTTTAGTATCAGCGATGGAGTATGGTGAAGATGTTATTAATAACACTGACATTTTAATTTCAATTTCAAAAGATTTAGAAATACCTATTTTGGCCACAGAGCAATATCCTAAAGGATTAGGAAATACAGTTGAACGGTTAAATTGTAATTTGGATAAAGACTTTACTTATGAAAAGATAACTTTTACAGGCTGTACAGAAAAAGTAGTTGCAAATCTTGAAGAACTAGGAAGAAAAAAAGTTATAGTAGTTGGTATGGAAACTCATGTATGTGTGTTTCAAACAGTAAGAGATTTAATAGACAGAGGCTATCAAGTTTTTGTAGTTGGAGATGCTGTATGTTCACGTACGAAGGAAAATTATCAAAACGCTTTGGATTTAATGTCTACTATGGGAGCTGTTATTATGAATACAGAGGCTGTATGTTTTGATTTAATGAAAGAAGCAGGCACCCCTCTATTTAAAAAGATATCAAAATTAATAAAGTAAGTTGCATTCGATTATTAGGATCCATAGACGAAAAAATTGTATATTAAATATTAATAGTTAATAATTAGTCTGAGAAAACTGTGACCATTATCTGTTTTTGGGGTATAATGTAATAAAAGTAGTATTTATAAGGGGGCAGAAATATGTGGACTAGGGAACAACTAAAAACAAGAGCAAAATCATCATTGAGGGGCTCGTATTGGAAAGCCTTTTTAGTCAGTATCATTATGGTTATTTTACAAGGTGGATTTAATTTTACTAAAAACTTCAATGGAGATAATACAAATGGAGGGTATTTCCAGGATTTAAACATAGCGATGCCAAGGCATATGTTACCCTACATAATTGCAATAGTTACTGCTGCACTTGGAGTGTTTTTATTTATTTTAGTAATTAAAATATTTGTTGGCTATGCTATAGAAGTTGGTGGGAGACGTTATTTTATGAAGGCGGCAGAAAATGACGCTGACTTAAACAATTTAGGGTATTCTTTTAATAGGTCAAGACATATGGATATAGTAAAAGCTATGCTATATAGAGGTGTATTATTATTTTTATGGAGCTTGCTATTTATTATTCCAGGTATGATAAAATACTATGCTTACAAAATGGTACCTTATATTTTGGCTGACAACCCCAATATAGGACACAAGCGAGCAATTGAAATAAGTAATGCTATGACACAAGGAGAAAAATTTGATATATTTGTGTTAGATTTATCTTTTATAGGATGGTATTTATTAGGAGCCCTAGCATTAGGCATAGGTATTGTCTTTGTAATACCTTATGTAAATGCAACAGAAGCAGAATTATATTTGATACTTAAAGAAAAAGCTATAGATACTGGAACATGTTCTGAAGATGAATTAATGATAAGTGAATTTATAAAATAAAATATGCAAAACTAATAGTAGACTTATAAAGACCCTTTATCAAATAGGGTCTTTGTAATTTTATATGTTTTAAAAATAAATTTTTTAATAATTTCTCTAATA
>CAYLXY010000207.1:0-4077 GCA_964387405.1 uncultured Clostridiaceae bacterium | reverse complement strand
TTAAGTAATAGTTTATTTAGAAAGAGAGGAAAATATGAAAATACTACATGTTTTGGCACAATTACCAGCAAGGACAGGCTCTGGAGTTTATTATTCTAATATGATAGAAGGTTTTAAAAAATATAATCATGAACAAAAAGCTGTTTTTGGAAATCAAGATGAATATACTTGGAATGTTTTAAAGAGTAAGGACCAATACCCTGTAACTTTTAAAAGTAAAGAACTGCCATTTCCTATAGTTGGAATGAGTGACGTTATGCCTTATGAAACTACTTTATATTCATCTATGACTGAAGAAATGATAAGGGATTGGAAAGAAGCTTTTAAAAAAAGATTAATAGAAACAAAAGAAAAATTTCAACCAGATCTTATATTTGCACATCATCTTTGGATGTTAACTTCTTTAGTTAGAGAAATATTTCCACATACAAAGATTATTGGAATATGTCATAATACAGATTTGAGACAAGCTAAAATAAATCCTCAACTTAAAGATAAATATGTAAGAAAAATAGATAAATTAGATTACATATTTTCAGCATCTGACAAACAAAAAGATCAAATAGTAGAAATGTATGGTATAGATAGAAATAAAATAATTGCAGTAGGTGGAGGATTTAATCAGGATATTTTTTATTTTCCAAAAGAAAAAGATTATTGTGACAAAGTTAGACTGGTTTTTTGCGCTAAAATTGATCCTTCTAAAGGAATATATGAACTTATAGAAGTTTATAAATCTTTAGAATTATCAGATATAACTTTAGATATTATAGGAAATCCTGACAAGGAAAATAAGGAGAAAATTGAAGAATATATTAAAGATAATAGCAGTATAAGGCTTTATAATGTTAGAGATCAGGTAGAATTAGGGGATGAATTAAGAAAAAAGGATATATTTCTTATGCCATCTTACTATGAAGGTTTAGGACTTATGGCTATAGAAAGTTTAGCCTGTGGACTATATGTAGTAACAACAGAAATAGAAGCATTAAAATCATTATTAGGTAAAGAAATAGAGAAGTCGGGTATAATTAAATATATTCCTCTTCCTAGAATATATGATACTGACAAACCGGTTAAAGAAGATTTGCCAGAATTTAAAGAAAACCTAAAAGAAGCTATATTATGTCAAGTCGAAAAAGTAAGAGAAAAGAAAAAATGCCATATAAAAATGGAAGATAAAATAAAATCTTTTTCTTGGGAGGGTTTGGTTGATAATATGAATAATATAATCAATTAAAAACTTAGAAAAGATAAAAAACCTTGTAGTAGCTAAAACTAGCTTTTACAAGGTTTTTATTGTTTTAGTTTTAAATTATTTAAAGATTAATAGTTAATTTATTGTATACTATTTTTAGTTAAACTTGTATGTTTATCTAACTGTCTAATTTCTATCCATAACCATATACCCGTTAATAAAAAAGCACCTAAATCAGAGAAAGGGGCTGACCACCATACACCTTCCAATCCATAAAAACGAGGAAGAATTATTAAAAGGGGTATAAATATAATTACTTGTCTAGACAAACTTAATAAAGTAGCTTGGTTTGGCTTACCTACAGCTTGAAAATAACTAGCACTAACCATTTGAACACCTACTAGAGGCAGGAATTTAAAAAATATACCCATACTATGTATCCCTAGTTCGATTAATTCAGGATCCTTGTTAAATAGTCTAACTAATTGAGCTGGCCAAATTTTAGAAATTAAAAATCCAAAAGTTATTAAGCCTGTAGATGCAATAATAGATAGCTTTAATGTGTCCTTAACTCTATCTAATTGTTTAGCTCCATAGTTAAAACCGATTATAGGCTGGGCTCCTTGGCTAATACCTAAGGCAGGTAATATTAGAAACATAGTAAGGCTCATTATTATACCTATAGCGGCGAGAGCAAGATCTCCTCCATAATGAGCTAGACTTCTGTTGAGTATTAATTGTTGGAAACTATTAGTTACTTGTAGGACAAAGGTTGGAAAACCTATTATTACAATTCCTTTAACTAATGATTTATTAAGTTTAAGATTTTCAACTTGGATTTTTAAAAGGCTATTGCCTCTAATAAAATGGTATAATACCCAAGTACTACTTATAGCATAAGAGATAATTGTTGCTATTGCTGCTCCTTTAATTCCCCAATGGAATATAAATATAAATATATAGTCTAATATAATATTAGTAATTGCTCCAATTAACATGGTATTCATTGCTATTCTGGGATTACCTTCAGCACGAATAAAGTTATTCATACCAACTCCAAGGGCAAAGAATATACTACCACCTAAAATTATTTTCATATAATCTATAGCATAGGGCAATACATTGGGAGTAGCCCCAAAGAAAATTAAAATAGGTTCAAGAAATATGATCCCAAATACACTTAAACTAATTCCAATGATTAGAAACAATGTTAGAGCATTACCCATAATCTTTTCTGCTTCATCCTTTTTTTTCTCTCCTAATCGAATTGATATAAGAGAGGTAGCTCCCATACCAATTAACATAACACAAGCCATAAAAGTTGTTACAACAGGTAAGCCTACAGTAACTCCAGCAAGAGCTAGATCTCCTATACCATTTCCAACAAATATACTATCCATTATGTTGTATAGAGAACTTACTAACAAACCTATTATAGCAGGCGTTGAAAATCTCCACATTAATTTGGAGATTTTCTCCACAGACATTTGTTCAGATTCATTCATATACATCGCTCCTTTAATTATTTGCATTACAGCATACCATATCATAATTGAGTGGAATTTTCTATTGAAAAAATTAATTTTTATTTCCCTTAAGATTATTAAAGAAAAAGACACAATAAAAACCTGTTAAGGTTTAAATAAATTACTCCTTAACAGGTTTTTGTTATGTTCTTATTATTTTATTTTTTTACTCTTTTATTATTTGCGTATATAGAAGGTTTCTTAGTTAGAATTTTTGCCACTATGGCAACTTTGTAGTGTTCTGCAAGTTTTATACCCATACTGCTAGGATATTTTAAGGATGCGACTATTGAAATTCCCATAGCAGCACATTTTAATAACATATCTAAAGAAATTCTTCCAGAAGTACATATAAAAGATCTAGAAAAGTCTATATTATCTTTTGCAGCCGCACCTATAGCTTTATCTACTGCAGAATGTCTTCCAATATCTTCTCTTAAATAATGTTTTTTTCTACTAGAATCTACAACTATAGCACTGTGGACTCCACCAGTTTCATGATAAATCACAGCATCATTGATCATTATATTTGCAAAATCAACTATTTCCTGTAGTTCTGCTGTAAAATCATTATTAATTTTAGGAATAGTAAATATATTTTCATTAAATTTATTTACAGATGAAGTTCCACTTACTATAAAATTAGGTACACTGTAAAGTTCACTTATTACAGCTTCTTTTGTGTCAACAAACATTTGAAGAGTATCTTTATTTATATCTATATTTTTTATACTATCTATACTTTTTATCATTCCACGGGTCAACAAATGACCTATGGCCAAATCTTCTAAATCATAGGGACTACCCATAAAAGTTGTGATTTTAATTGAATTAACCCATAATTCAATTGGCATTTCTACGGCAAAAAGATGATTGTTTTTCATCAAAATATACCTACTTTCTATTATGTTTTTCAAATTTTCCGCGCTTGGTTGAACCCTCTCAGGATCCAGATCCTGTATATTCATTTGTCCGCTTAAATAACTATTTAACATGGCCTTAACTGTTGACAATTTTCTTTCTAAACCGGGAACACCCCCCGACCTTTCTTTCGGAACATCTATCTCTATGCCTGTATGATCGTTCAACCCAAATTTTTTAGCATAATCTATGAGTATTTCAGGGGTCATTTTGATCGGAAGGGGTTTCCCCGCTCCATAATCATATCCATTAGCTATGGAATAAAAATAGTAGTTATTAGATTCTCTGATAGCTTCAATTATATTTTGATAACCCATAGTCCTCCCGCTTTGGTTCCATAACCAATTACCAAAGGAATGTCCCCCAATTTTAATAAAACCTTTATCCAAAATTCTGTAATTGGGACTAAGCCCCTGCTCCAAAGCAGCGACG
>CAYLXY010000206.1:0-4077 GCA_964387405.1 uncultured Clostridiaceae bacterium | reverse complement strand
TCTAACTATTAACTATATTAATTTGAAAAAATATATGAATGGTGGTAATAAATAATTTATTAAAATAATATAAAGTTTTTAAAAAAATAGGAGGTGTCAAGTTATTAAAGAGAAAAATGAACAACAAATCAATGAGAGTATTAGAGATAGGGAAATAAGAGTTATTGATGCAAATGGTGATCAATTAGGAATTATGTCAGCTAAAGATGCACAAAAGATTGCAAACAGTAAAAATTTAGATTTGGTAAAGATTGCACCTCAAGCAAAACCACCTGTTTGTAAGATTATGGATTACGGAAAGTATAAGTACGAGTTGGCAAAAAGAGAAAAAGAAGCAAGAAAAAATCAAAAAACAGTAGATGTTAAAGAGGTAAGACTTAGTGCAAATATTGAGATGCATGACTTAAATGTGAAAGCAAATCAGGCTAGAAGATTTCTACAAAATGGAGATAAAGTTAAAGTATCTCTACGTTTTAGGGGTAGAGAGTTAAGTAATACTAGCAAAGGTCAAACTATAATAAGAGAGTTTGCTAAGATACTAGAAGACGATTGCGTTGTAGAAAGAGAACCAAGATTAGAAGGAAGACAGATGATTATGATCTTAGCTCCAAAAAACGCATAATTTGAAGGGAGGAAATACCGATGGCAAAAATGAAAACACATAAAGGAGCAGCGAAAAGATTTAAGAAAACTGCTTCAGGTAAACTTAAAAGAGGTAAAGCTTTTAGAAGTCATATATTAACTAAAAAATCACCTAAGAGGAAAAGAAAGCTTAGAAAACCAGGCTTAGTATCTAAAGGTGATCAAAAAAGAATTGCGCAATTATTGCCGTATAATTATAAATAATCTAGAAAAAGAAGGAGGTAAGTAAAATGGCTAGAGTAAAAACTGGGAAAACAGCCCATAAAAAACATAAAAAAGTTTTAAAATTAGCAAAAGGTTTTAGAGGATCAAGAAGTAAACTATATAGACCTGCTAATGAGTTCGTTATGAGATCATTGCAAAATTCATATATAGGAAGAAAGCAAAAGAAAAGAGATTTTAGAAAACTTTGGATTACTAGAATAAATGCTGCAGCTAGAATAAATGGCTTGTCTTATTCAAGATTCATGAATGGATTAAAGTTATCTGGTATTGAAATGAACAGAAAAATGTTATCAGAAATGGCTATCCATGATAAGGAAGGTTTCGCACAATTAGTTGAAACAGCAAAACAACAATTAGAGGCATAATATAACAATTAAGAGGGTCCTTATTAATAAGGGCTCTTTATTAATATAGAATACTAAATTATGTAAAAATAATAAACTTTTAAGAATATTGGTGATAATATGGAAGTAAAAAAGAAGTATACTACAAAGTTAAATCCTACTCAAATATTAGTGCTTGGATTTATACTTTTGATTTTACTTGGAGGATTACTGTTAAATTTACCTATAGCTTCCGAAAGTGGAGAAAATATAGGTTTGATTAATGCTCTTTTTACTTCTACATCAGCTGTATGTGTAACAGGGTTAGCTGTTGTAGACACAGGTACTTATTGGAGTTCCTTTGGAAAGACTATTATCATATCATTGATACAAATAGGTGGTTTGGGATTTATGACCCTAGCCACTATGTTTTTTATTATGCTTGGAAAAAAGATTTCTTTAAAAGAGAGATTACTTATTCAAGAATCATTAAATCAGTATAAACTATCAGGACTTGTACAATTTGCTAAATATATTATATTAATGACTTTAATAATAGAAGGACTAGGTAGTTTATTTCTTTCTATTAGATTTATTCCTGAATATGGATTTGGAAAAGGTATAGCCTATTCTATATTTCATTCTATTTCTGCTTTCTGTAATGCAGGTTTTGATTTAATAGGTAAGGGGAGAGGATTAACACCCTATGTTTCAGACCCTATTGTATCTATTATAATTCCAATTTTAATTATTATTGGAGGTGTTGGTTTTTCTGTTATAATGGATATAATCACCAATAAAAAACTAAAGAAGCTATCTCTTCACAGTAAAACTGTATTATTAATTACCGGATCCCTATTATTAATAGGCTTTCTTGGTTTTATAGTTTTAGAATGGAAAAATCAAAATACTTTAGGAAATTTAAATGTAGCTAGTAAATTTTTAGTTGGTTTTTTTCAATCTACTACAACAAGAACAGCTGGATTTAATACTGTGGATTTTTATCAAATGAGAGATGCCTCTAAACTATTAACTATCATACTAATGTATATTGGTGGATCTCCAGGATCTACAGCGGGAGGTATTAAAACTACAACTTTTGGAATAATACTTTTTACAATTATTTCTGTTATTAAAGGTAAGGATGAAACTGAACTATTTAAAAAAAGAATATCTAGAGATATAGTAAATAGAGCTATAACAATTTTTATTATCGGCATAATTTTAATTGTTTCCGTTACAATGATATTATCCATTACTGATAGTCAATTTGGCTTTATAGAAATTCTCTTTGAAGTTGTATCTGCTTTTGCTACAGTGGGTTTAAGTTTAGGAATAACATCAAAACTGAGTCTTATAGGTAAGATTATGCTCATGCTTATGATGTTTGCCGGCAGAGTAGGTATACTTACAATAGCATTTGCACTAGCAAAACAGCGACATAAGTATAAAGGAGATATTAAATATCCAGAAGGAAAAATTATGGTAGGATAGGGATGATAAAAATGAAACAATATGTTGCTATAGGTTGTGGTCGTTTTGGAGCCAGTGTTGCAACAACTTTATATGATATGGGATATGATATCTTAGTCATTGATAGCAGTGAGGAAACTATTCGAGATATTTCTGAAAAAGTGACTCATGCAGTTCAAGCTGATGCTACTGACGAAAGAGTTTTAGAATCTGTAGGTATAGGTAATTTTGATGTGGCAATTATTGCAATTGGTTCAGACATACAATCTTCTATAATGGCTACATTGTTAGTTAAAGAATCAGGTGTTGAACATGTTGTAGCTAAAGCTCATAATGAAATCCATGCAAAATTATTGCTTAAAATAGGTGCAGATAAGGTGATATTTCCTGAAAGAGATATGGGAGTGCGAGCAGCTCATAATTTAGTGTCTAGCAATATATTGGATTTTATTGAGTTATCTTCTGAGTATAGTATTTTGGAAATAACTCCTCCTGAAGATTGGATAGAAAATACTTTGTTAGATATAAATATAAGATCTGAATATGGTATTAATGTTATAGCAATAAAATCTAATGAAAATATAAATGTATCTCCAAAGGCTACAGATAGTATAAATAAAGGTGATATTCTTGTAGTTATTGGTAGTAACGAAGATTTAGAAAAATTTGAAAAGCAAGCTTGGTGATAATATGGAAGTAAAATTAATTAGCAGTGAAAATAATCCTATTATTAAACATGTTAAATCACTTCAACTCAAAAAACAAAGAACAAAAAATCAGCAGTTTACAGTAGAAGGAATACGAATTATTAGTGAATGCTTAAAGCATAATGGGCATATTGAATACATTATTTATAGTGAGGATATAGATACAGTTCAGGGTGGTAGAGAGCTATTAAATAAGATTTCCAAAGAAGGCTATACTATTTATCAAGTACCTAGTCAATTATTGAATAAGCTTAGTACAAGCCAGAGTCCACAAGGTATTATAGCCTTAGTTAATATGAAAAATAATACTTTAGAAGAATTTGAAGATAATAAAGATTTGTTTTTTGTTATATTAGATCGTATACAAGATCCAGGAAATATGGGTACTATTATACGTACATCTGAAAGTGCTGGAGTTGATGCAGTAATAATAACAAAGGGGAGTGTGGACCCTTACAACGATAAAACCCTTAGAGCTACAATGGGCGCTATATTTCATTTACCAATTATACAATCTAATGACTATAAGTGGATAGGGGACTTAAAAGAAAAAAATGTTAAATTAATAGCAGCAGATTTAAATACCGATAAAACTTATACTAATATAGATTATAGAAAAAATATTGCTATAGTAATAGGTAACGAGGCAAATGGAATTGATAAAAAAATATCAGATAATGTGGATGAAAAAGTTACAATACCCATTT
>CAYLXY010000205.1:0-4085 GCA_964387405.1 uncultured Clostridiaceae bacterium | reverse complement strand
TAATTAAATTTGTATACTTTTTTGTCTCCTCTATATCTATATCGGATAATTTTAAGTAAAGTTTAACTACAGTTTTTCTTTCTTTAATAATCAAACTAAGAAAGCATCCTACAAATTTAATGTAAGATGCCTTGTTTAGTTTTATTATTATAGTCCTGAAAGCTGTCTTATATATTATTTATCTTTGACTTTAGATTTTTTAACTTCATATCCAACTGAAGTTATTGCATCTTCCACGTCTTTAATCGATACTTTCTCATCATCAAAATCAAATCTTACTTTACTTGAATTAAACATCACGTTCACACTGTCTTTGTCTACACCATCTAAAGATTTAGTTGCATTTTCAACCTTTTGTATACATGATGGGCAAGTTAATGATTCTAATTGAATAGTTGCTTTTTTCATTTTATTCTCTCCTTTTTTAAAATTTATTTAAATCAATCTTTTTTATTTTTAATCTTTTTAATATCTTAATCTATAACGAAGGAGTCTCATACCGTTTAAAATTACGACTAATATACTCGCTTCATGTACTAGCATACCTATTGACATGTTCATCCATTCACTAAAAAATACACTTGCAAGCAGGAATATTACAACTCCCACTGCGATAACAATGTTTTGACGCATGTTATTTGCTGTTGCCTTTGTTAAACCTAGTGCATGAGGAAGGCGACTAAAGTCTGAATTCATTAAAACAACATCTGAAGTTTCAATAGCTACGTCTGTACCGCTTCCCATCGCAATTCCAATTTGTGCCAGTGCTAGTGATGGACTGTCATTTACTCCATCTCCAATGAAGGCAACAATTTGGCCCTCAGCTTTTAATTTTTCAACATATTCGGATTTGTGTTCTGGTAACATATTTCCATGAGCTTCTGTTAATCCTAGTTCACTTGCTACTAGGTCAACTGTTCCTTGGTTGTCTCCCGATAGAACTACCAAGTTTTTAACACCTAATCTTTTCAGTCTTTTAAGATCCTCTTTTACGCCTGGCCGAATTTGGTCACGAATACCCATTAGTGTTTTTAGCTCACCATCAACTGATGTCAGAACAAGTGAGTTTCCATTTTTCTCAAACCTATTAATATCTGCACGAGCCTTTTCATTTAAATGAACATTTTCTTCTTCCATCAGTGCAACATTACCTACGGCAATTCTATGTCCATCTACACTAGCAATAATTCCGCCACCTTTTACAACATCTGTTTTTTCAACTGTGTATGTTTTTGTATGACCTATATAGTCTATCACTGCTTTAGCTAGTGGATGGTCTGATTCTTTCTCAACACTTGCTAAATAAGCTAATACTTGATCAGCCTTATTAGTATATATTTCTGTTTCAGCTACTTTAGGATTTCCTACTGTTAATGTACCGGTTTTATCAAAGACCATAGTATCAACATTGCTAAAATCATGAATTACTTCACTACCCTTTAGAAGTACCCCATGTTGTGCCCCATTGCCTATGCCTGCTACGTTTGAAACAGGTACACCGATAACCAAGGCTCCTGGGCATCCTAAAACTAATATTGTAATAGCAAGTTCAATGTCTCGTGAAAATAACCAAACAATAATAGATAGAACTAAAACAGCTGGAGTATAGTATTTAGAAAATCTGTTAATGAAACGCTCCGCTTCTGATTTTGAATCTTGTGCCTCTTCAACTAGCTCAATTATTTTACCAAAGGTGGTGTCTTCACCTACACGATTAGCAACAATTTGAATGGTTCCATTTTCTAAAATCGTTCCAGCATATACTCCTGAATCTTTCGTTTTACTTGCTGGAAAAGATTCTCCAGTAATACTTGCTTCATTAATATGACCTTCACCTGTTAATACAGTACCATCAACAGGAACCTTTGCACCAGTTTTAACAAGTAAAATATCTCCTACATCTACATCGTCTACCTCTACTTCCTCAAATTCACCATTTTCCATTTGCTTCAAAGCACTCTCCGGTGCTAGTTCAGTTAATGCCTTAATTGCAGACCGCGTTTTATTCAATGTACGTTGCTCTAAGTAAGCTCCAAACAAGAATAGAAATGTAACAATAGCTGATTCTTCAAGATTTTTAATTAAAAAGGCGCCACCAACTGCAATAGTAACTAGAACTTCAATACTTACGACTTTAAATCTTAATGCTTGATAGGCTTGGATTGCAATAGGTGCAAGCCCTATAATTGAGGCGATAGCCAAAGACCAAATAGCTATAGTTTCATTTTTAAAACCTAATTTGCTAGTAAATCCAATTATAATTAAAATTCCACCGATTAATGTTATATGGTTTTTTTTACTTAATATATATCTTTGCACCAACTCACCCTCTTCCTTGTTTTATAATGTATGTGCTTAAATATGATATGCCTTATCTAATTGGGATATCATTTTATAAACTGCCTCATAGCTTTCACATACATCTCTAGGAACTGTGTAATCTTCTGTGATTTCACGTAATTTAATAAACTCTTCCTTTAATTCAGGTTTATTTGCCCCTGCTTCTTTTATTTTCACATTTATTGCATCAAATAATTTATGAACTTCATGAAACTCTGGGTGAGCTTCTCCGTGAACTCGTGCTACAATTGGTACATATTGTTTTAATGTTTCTAAATGCATTTCTTTTACTTGGTTAAATGTTAATTCCCCTGACATAGTCTATCCCTCTTTCTTCTTTTGATTTTATATAAAGTTATTGTATCATAATTAAAAAGAAAAAGATTTGACTTAGGTCACAGCTATAAAAGTTTACAATAAAATTTTATTACTCATTCTGTTAACCTTAGCTTGTTTTATTCTTTTTCTATCAAGACCACATTTTCAATATGAGCAGTTTGTGGAAACATATCAACAGGTTGTATTTCCTTTATTTTATATCCCTCATTTACCAAATACTTCAAATCACGCTCTTGGCTTATTGGATTACAAGATATATATATTATCTTTTCTGGTGATAGTTTTATTAGAGATGAAAGGAATTTTTCGTCACTTCCTGATCTTGGTGGATCCATTATAACTACATCTATCTTTTTTCCTTCTTTAGCTAGTTTCACCATAAAATCTCCTGCATCATCATTATAAAAATATATGTTTTTAATATTGTTCTCCTTAGCGTTTGCAATAGCATCCCTTATGGCATCTCTATTTAATTCTACTCCTATTACTTCCTTTACTTTATTACTTAATATTAATCCTATTGTACCTATGCCACAGTATGCATCTATAACTGTTTCATTTCCTTTGAAATTAGCCATATCAATAGTTTTATTATATAATTTTTCTGTTTGAATTGGATTAACTTGATAAAATGATTTTGCTGAAATTCGAAATTTTATTCCACAAAGAATATCTTCTATATATCCTCTACCATATAATATACTGTCTTCTTTTCCTAAAATCATAGATGTTCTTCTGTTGTTAATATTCATTATTATTGTTGTTATTTCTGGATGTTTTTTTCTTAGTGCTTTTATATAATTCTTTTTACCGTGAAACATTCTTGACGAAACTACTAATACTACCATTATTTGATTGGTGGCAAATCCTCGTTTTATTAATACATGTCTTAAAAATCCTTGTCCTGTATCTTCATCGTAGGGTTGCATTTTAAAGGATCCCATAAAGCCTTTAATCGTTTTTATAATATCATCTGCTTTTTTATCCTGAATTATGCATTTATCAATGTCTATTAAATTATGTGTGTTTTTTTCATAAAATCCTGATATTATTTGTCTTTTTCTATTATATCCAAATGTTGAATGAATTTTATTTCTATAGTAATAAGGTTTCTCCATAGCTAAGATTTCATTAACCCTTCCATAAGTAGCCATAAGTTTTTCAACTTCAGTCTGTTTTAATTTACATTGATCTTCATAAGACAAATGTTGAAGTTGACAGCCCCCACATCTGCCATAATATTGGCATTTTGTTTTAAATTTTTTCTTTCGCATAGTATTCACCTTCTTAGTTTATTTGATTTTAAAGACTTAGTTTTTCAACTTTTAAACATAAAAATACTCTCCTTAAGTTATCAGTTTTTTATTTTTTAACCTGTTTACTATAAGGAGAGTATATTATATTTT
>CAYLXY010000204.1:0-4093 GCA_964387405.1 uncultured Clostridiaceae bacterium | reverse complement strand
TTATAGTTATTTATAATTAAAGATTTAGAGGTGATATATTGAAAGAAGAATATAGTTTAAATTATTATCGTAAACAAACTATGAAATTAACAATACCAGTATTCTTTGAGCTACTTATAAGTAGTCTATTTGGAATGTTAGATATGATGATGGTTAGGTAATAGTGGAGTAGCTAGTATTGCAACACCTTTGCAGTTTCTGGTGGTTTAAGAGGTGCTGGTGACACTGTATCTACTTTAATTGTTACTATTATAGGTGTTTTTCTCATAAGACTTAGTGTGGCCTATGTATTAATTAATATAGTAGGATTAGGTGTAATAGGAGCATGGATAGCCATGCTATCAGATCAAATAATTAGATGGATAGGTATAACTATTAGATATAGAACTGGTAAGTGGAAACATATTAAATTAAAGTAGAAATGATTAACATTAAAAATATCTAATTAACATTAACTTTAAAAGGAGGAATGATTTATTATGAAAAAGACAACACAGAACACTTTGAAAGGTTTTGTGGTAGGTGTAATTATCACAACAATGTTTATGAGTACAGCAATTGGAGCACAAGTTAAAACTACAATAGATGTAGTTTTTGATTCGGTGAAAATATTTGTAAATGGCCAAAAACAAGAAGTTGATAATTTGATTTATAACGATACTACCTATGTACCATTAAGAAAAATTTCAGAAACATATGACAAAAAAGTTATATGGGATGGAGCTAATAGAACGGTTAATATTTATAATAAGGAAATTAGCCAAGGTAAAATTTATGATAGAATAAACGAATACATAAAAGCTGAATCTATAGCAGCTTATTCCCCATATTATGAACTCTTAGATTTTCAAATTTCAAACTACAAAGAAACAAAAATAGATGGAAATGTAGAGGCTACTTTTTTCTATAAGATAATTAAGAAAAATTTTGATAAAGACCCTGATACAGTAGGCTATATCAAAGAGTTAAAAGAAAGTGGGCATAAGCATTACCGACAACTATATGATGAATATTTAGAGCCAAAACAATCAAACTATGATTTAAAGGTTATAATTGATAAATATGATAATATTACTTTATATTCAAATGAATCTCCAAAAGGGGTAGAGTGGGTAGAAATAAAGATGTCAGACTTTATTATTACAGAGTAGTAATCTTTTGCTAAGTTATATGATTATAAATATATTTCAAAATGTATATTAAATATCACACTCTTAATAAAATGCGTAACAGCGGGCGGTCAAAGACCGCCCCTACGATTTGCATATATCAATATGTAGGGGAGACCTGTGGTCTCCCGTTTGTTAAATTGTATATAAGGACGTCGTTAACGATCTTGTCATTCCGAGTATAACGAGGAATCTTGGGGTCAAAACAAAGATCCTTCGTCGCTACGCTCCTCTGGATGACAAACATTTTAAAGACACATCATTTCCATGCCAGCCCGATTGTAAGATACAAGAATTCGGTAATGACAACAGGTTGTAGGGGCAGACGACCCTGGAGGCCACTGAAAAACTATAATTCTTCTGGCCGTCATCCTGAAACGAAGTTGAAGGATCCTGTATTTTCAACAGATTAAAGATCCTTCGCTAACGCTCTGGATGACAAAACAGGACTTTTTCAGTGGCCTTCGACCCTGTCTGCCCGCCTTATCAAGGTTAACCGGATGGACAGGGTCGTCCATCCATACGAAAAATGGCGACACATAATTTATATTATACGCAACTAAATAGTTTTTTACATAAGCCATTAATATTCACAATATTAGTGGTTTTTTTATACCTAGTTATAAAACAAATTTCCAAAGAGAGAATGACAAATAACGATATATATTATCCTGTAAGATAGTATTTCGATAATTTATGAGTAGTACCCGATTCTTAGACAATATAAAATAAAGTTAAAAAACCTTGCGTATACATCAAAGGTGATGTATACGCAAGGTATCAAGAAATTTCATTCAACCCACATCGAGTGCGTGGTAGGAATACAGAGTATTTAAATAATAAATATAAAATTTCATGAAAAATATATTGACTAACTAGGTCAATGCATATTACAATATAATTGACCCACATAGTCAGTCTCTATAAAAATGAAAGGATGAGAATAATAGAAAACTTATTAATCAATGTAGATGAGGAAAAAAGAGATAATATTATAAATAGTGCTATGAAGGAATTTAGCACAAATACATTTCAAAAGGCTTCAACAAATATAATAGTAGAAGATGCAGGCATATCTAAGGGTCTTTTGTTTCATTATTTTGGTACTAAAGATAATTTATATAAGTATCTGGAGTACTTTTGTTTTAAAATAATTACAGAACGCATATTAGATGAATTGGATTGGGAACAAAGGGATATATTCTTACGATTAAAAGAAGTATCAATGATTAAATTTAAAATATTTCAAAAGTATCCTTATTTAGCTGATTTTGCCCTTATGATCTCTCAAGATAAAACTGCAGAAGAAATAATGCGTATAAACCCTGACTTTCCATTAGAACTTTATGGTCAAATCTATACCTACAATATCGACTATTCTCTTTTCAAAGAAGATATAGATGTAAAAAGAGCTATCGATATAATCAGATGGACTATAGAAAAATATGGAGATGAATTTAGAAGAAGTATAAAAGATGGCAGCATGAAATTTGATTATAAAGCTATTGAAAAAGAGATCTATGTGTATATAGACATGCTTAAGGTATGTTTCTATAAAAAAGACTAGCGTCAGATGGTTTTTTCTGATACTTAGTCGAACTTATCCAGCTCGTCTGGGCAAGAAAAACTAATTTTTTATAATGAAAGGAGTGCTTTAGATGATTAAGGTTAAAAACTTGTATCACTCTTACAACAAAGATGAAAATTATCAAATTAAAGATGTAAGTTTTGAAGTTAAAGAGGGTGAAGTATTTGGGTTCCTAGGACCTTCTGGTGCAGGTAAAACAACGGTACAAAATATTCTTACAGGACTTTTACAACTTCAAGATGGAGAAGCTATCGTTGCAGATTATGATATAAGGAACATGGATAAGAATATGTTTAATAAAATTGGTATGAGCTTTGAACAATCTAATGTATACAGCAAGTTGACTGCCAAAGAAAATCTAGACTTCTATAGAAAATTATTTGATGTATCAACTAGGGATCCTATGGAACTATTGAAACTGGTAGGACTTGATGGAAAAGAAAATATTAAGGCTGGAGAATTTTCAAAGGGAATGAAACATAGACTGACCTTTGCCAGATCTATGATAAACAATCCTGAACTTTGGTTCTTAGATGAACCTACCACAGGACTTGATCCATCCATAGCTGCAGATATTAAAGATATAATAAAACAAAAGAACGATGAAGGTGTAACTATATTTTTAACTACTCACAATATGTTTATAGCCGATGAGCTTTGCGACAGAGTAGCTTTTATAGTAGATGGAGAAATAAAGTTAATAGATTCACCTCAAAATCTAAAGTTTCAATATGGTGATAAACTTGTAGAAGTAGAATATATAAAAGAAGATGAAGTAATAAAAGAAACTTTCTCTACAATACTTCCTGAAGATAAGAAAGCACTTCAAAATATAATTGGGAACAATGAAATTCAAACAATGCATACAAAAGAAGCAACCCTTGAAGAAATATTTATAAAGGTAACTGGAAGGGGGCTTATTTAAAATGAAACTCTTTTCTAGTTTTGTAAAGGAGTTGAAAATAGCTTCCCGCGGATTTTATTTTTATATTGAAATATTTATGGCAGCCCTAATATTGGCTATATTTCTATTTGCAGTTCCAGATAATTTTAATAGTAAATCATCAGAATACCTTTACCTAGATATGCCAGTTGAAGCAAGTGATGTCTATTTAGAAGGGATTCTAGATGAAACTATAGATAGCAAAGCAGAAAAAGTAAAAGTAAAAATAGATAAAAAAGAAAAGGATGCATTCTTATATACTACAGATAATAAAGAAATTTATATTTTGGATAGTAGAGAAGATGTAATCTATATGGCAGATAAGGAAAGAAAAATAGCTGCAGTAATTAAAATGGATAAAGATTATAATATTAATTATGAATATTATCTTCA
>CAYLXY010000203.1:0-4138 GCA_964387405.1 uncultured Clostridiaceae bacterium | reverse complement strand
ATTCTACTATGTGATGGATTTATAAATGATTATTTACTAGATTTACAAAACTATAAAATTGCATACATAGAAATCATTGATGATAATCCAGCTATTCAATATAATCCTCCAGATTTTTCAAATTATATGCATGAAAATATAAGTCTCAATATAAATCAATTAAATGAATCAACAAATAATCCTTTTGAAGAATATAAAGATGACCATTATTTAAAAGTAGATATTGAATATGATTCAGATGAAGAATGTATCAATATTAAATCTATGGGTAAATATAAGCGAGCTAGAAAATTTATTAATGTTAAATTGGAATTGCCTATAATTATGGAAAGTGGAGTTGACGAAAATAAATTACCTAAGATTAGTATCTTACCCATTAAAGTAATAGAATATTATCAAACCTTTGATACTATTACTTAGAAATAAATTAAAAGAGGAGATAAAAATGGAAGTATATAATTATATGGAATATGTTGTAGACACATTATTACCTAACTTACTAAAAGAATATGGGGGAATTATGTACTTGCTCTCAGTGTATAAGCGATATTAAAGCTATTACTTTAAATAATTTAACACCCAAATACGTTTCTACAGAAAAGGGTTCTATTTTATCTAAGGCAAGTATGTTTACAATACAATCAGAAACAGATGTTACTAAAGCCCTAATAGAAGCTATTGAAATAGTAGATAAGTCGCCAAGACATGAGCTTGAAAAGTAGCGCACAATTTTATTATTTTAATTATTAAAACTCTGAATTAATATAAAATCTATTCAAATTCAAAAAAGTATGATATTATTATCTAGTAATTGTGTATAATAGAATAGATATATTTGAATTATAAATTGTTTTCAAGAATTTATTAAATAAGGTGGGTTTATGAATAAAAAAATTAACAGAATTAGATTGTTACTAAAGGAAAAAAATCTAGATGCTATATTGTTATATAAGCCAGAAAATAGATTTTATTTAAGTGGATTTACAGGAAGTAATGGCTATGTATTAATTAGCGAAGAAAATTTTAAATTTATTACGGACTTTAGGTATATTGAACAAGCCCAAAATCAATGTCATGGATTTGAAATAATAGAAACTGATAGTTCTAGAACAATTGTAGATATTTTAAGTGAGTTAAATTTATCTAAGCTTGGAATTGAAGAAGATTATATGACTTATGGACAAGCTCTTAACTTTAAAAACAAACTTTCAGAGATTGAAATGATTCCTCTAGAAGGGGCTCTTTTAGAATTAAGATCTATAAAGACTTTGGATGAGATAAAAAATATAGAACAAGCAGCTTCTATAGCAGACAAAGCCTTTGAACATATATTAAAGTTTATAAAACCAGGATTAAGAGAATTAGATATTGCTTTAGAGCTAGAATTCTTTATGAGAAAAAGAGGCGCTAGTAAACTCAGCTTTGAGACTATAGTTGCATCAGGTAAAAGATCTTCTCTGCCTCATGGTCTAGCAAGCGATAAAATAATTGAAATTGGTGACATGATAACATTAGACTTTGGATGTGTTTACAATAATTACTGTTCTGATATGACTAGAAGCTTTGTTTTAGGAAAAGCTAATAATAAACAAAAAGAGATATATAATATTGTATTAGAGGCCCAAAAAAAATCCTTAGAAGCTGTAAAGCCAGGTATAAGAGGAGAACAATTAGATGGAATAGCAAGAACTATAATTAAAGATAGTGGGTATGGTGACTATTTTGGCCATGGTTTAGGTCACGGTGTTGGTCTTGAAATTCACGAATTGCCACATATTAATATTCGTGGTAAAAGACCAATTGAATCAGGTATGGTTTTAACAATTGAGCCAGGCATATATATTCCTAACTTTGCTGGAGTAAGAATTGAAGACTTAGTTTTAGTTACTAATAATGGTTATAGGGTTCTATCAAAATCAACAAAAGACTTTATAGAACTTGATATATAATAGATAAATTAATATGGAGGGATAGTATGATTTCAGCAGGAGACTTTAGAAAGGGTGTTACTTTTGAAATGGATGGGGAGCCTTTTATTATATTGGATTTCCAACATGTAAAGCCAGGAAAAGGTGCGGCATTTGTTAGAACGAAATATAAAAACTTAAAGACTGGTGCTACCCGTGAGGAAGCATTTAATCCAAGTGATAGATTTCCAAGGGCACGTATTGAGACAAAAGAAATGCAATATTTATACAATGATGGTGAACTTTATTATTTTATGGATAATGAAACTTTCGATCAAGCACCTTTAACCTATGAAGAAGTTGAAGATGCTATTAAATATTTAAAAGAAAACACAAACGCTACTATTAAGTATTACCAGGGAAAAGCATTTCAAGTAGATGCTCCAAATTTTGTTGAATTGGCAATAGTTGAAGCAGAACCAGGAGTAAAAGGTGATACTGCAAGCAATGTAACAAAAACAGCAACAGTTGAAACAGGTGCTGTAGTACAGGTTCCTTTGTTTGTTAATGAAGGTGATATTGTTAAAATAGACACTAGAACAGGGGAGTATATCTCTAGAATATAAGGGATACAATACAAGTAAGTATTAAAATAAAAAGGAGGCAGAAAAGATGGAATTTTTATATGAAAAAGTAGCTTATTTGAAAGGATTAGCAGATGGATTAGATGTTGAAGAATCAACTAAGGAAGGTAGGCTTTTAGTTGGTATTATAGACATATTAGAAGATTTTGCTGATGCAATTGTAGAGTTAGATGAAGACACGGAGGAAATTGTTGAATATTTAGAAGCAATGGATGAAGATCTAACAAATGTAGAAGATGACATTTACGAAGATTATGATTATGACGAGGATTATGACATTGATTTTATTGAAATAGAGTGTCCTAATTGTCACGAAGATGTATATATAGATGAAGATCTATTAGATGAAGATGATATAGATGTAGTATGTCCAAGATGTCATGAAATAGTTGATTTTGAAGAAATAGCAGATAGTTGTTGTGATGAATTTAAGGACGAAGAATAAAAATAAAATATAAAACTACATAGAAAAAATCCAAGGGTATTAATTTATCCTTGGATTTTTTTCTGTAAATTAAGCATAATTATTTGATTGTGTAAATAACAATTATATAAAGGAGGGACATGTTGTGGAAAAACAAGAAATTTTAAAAGAAAAAAACAAAGACAAAGTATCTATTAGTTTAAATTTAGAACTTTATTTATGTCCAGACATAAGAAACATTATAAAAAAGTTACCTAATGATTTTAAACAGGTCTTGGAAGAAATACGATTGAGAGTAAATAAACCATTAATGGTATTTGGAAAACAAAAAGATTATTTTGTTGATATAAATGGAAATATTACTTTAAGTCCTATGAATAGCTACTATGTAAGTAGGGAAAACATTGAAAAAACATTACAATTTGCCTCTGACTATTCTATATATTCTGTAGAAGATGAGCTGAAAAATGGCTATATAACCATACGGGGCGGACATAGAATTGGGGTAGTTGGAAAGACATTGTTAGATGCTAATGGCATAAGAACATTAAAAGACTTTAGTGGATTAAACATAAGAGTATCCAGGGAAAAATTAGGTATTGCTTGTAAAGTGTTGCCACATATTATTAATTCCAAGGGTGAATTTTTAAATACATTAATAGTTTCTCCACCACAATGTGGTAAAACTACTTTACTTAGGGATATTATTCGTATGGTAAGTGAAGGAGTAGCTCATATGAATTTTAGGGGGTTAAAGGTTGGAGTTGTAGATGAAAGATCTGAACTAGGAGCTTGTTTTCAGGGTATTCCACAAAATGATTTAGGACCAAGAACAGATGTATTAGATTGTTGTCCAAAGGCAGAAGGAATGATAATGCTAATTAGAGCTATGTCTCCCCAAGTAATTGCTACAGATGAGATTGGTAGAGTAGAAGATAGTATAGCTATAGAAGAGGCAATGATGGCGGGAATAAAGCTTATTACAACAGTACATGGTCGTTCTTTAGAAAACATATTGAGCAAAAATATTATTGGTAAATTAGTTAAAGATGGAGTCTTTGAAAGAATAGTATTTTTATCAAACAGCAAGGGAGTAGGTACTATAGATAGTGTTGTTGATGGATTGACTTTAAGGGATTTATATAAAAGTACAAACTATAATG
>CAYLXY010000202.1:0-4145 GCA_964387405.1 uncultured Clostridiaceae bacterium | reverse complement strand
GAGTAAAGAAAAAAATAGTTATATTTTAAATGAAAAGACAATTATAGACATGAGTAATGATTTTTTAAAAAAATATAAATTAATGCAAGATGACATTGTATTAGATCAAATTTATTATGGATTACATGAACATTTAGATGATGAGCCTGTATATAAATTGGTTTATAATCAAACATATAAAGAAAAATTTTTAGGTGAAAGTTATATATATGTATATATAAATAATAGAGGAATAATTTCTATAGAAACAATGCTATTAGAATACGAAAAAACTCAACAACAACGGAAAAAAATAATACCCGCAACAGAAGCACTCATGAGAGCTATGAATACAATTTTGCAGGAAAATCAAGAACCTATAATTATAAAGGAAATAGAGTTAGGCTATTATTTTAGTCCTACTTACTATACAGAATCAGATTGGAAAGAGATTGACTCAGGAACTGCATTTCCTTCCTGGAAAATTACACTAAAGAACGGGAAAACATATTTCATAGAGGCATATAAAAATTAATGTAACTTACTATAATTTAAAAGCCGTTAATGCTATAGCATTGACGGCTTTTAAATTTGGAATCTTATAGTACTTATCAAAGATGTAAATCAATGTTATAATGTATTGAAACTATTGAATTTTAAAGTACAAGTTATAATATTAAATAAAAAATATTATAAAAACAAAACTAGGAAGAAAACAATTGTGAAAGAAGGTGAATAGCTGACTTATTGTCAGTGAATATATGGAAAAACTAATAATTAAAGGTGGAGAAAAATTAAAAGGAACGGTTAAAATAAGTGGTTTTAAAAACTCAGCTGTAGCAATCATACCAGCTACAGTATTAGCAGGAGATACTTGCATTATAGATAATTTACCACAAATAAGTGATGTCAAAATACTAGCAGATATGTTATCCAGCTTAGGGGCAGATGTGGAAAATTTAGGTCCAAATACACTTAAAATAAATACTACAGCAATGAAAGAATGCTATGCAGACTATGAAATGGCAAAGGAACTGAGAGCATCCTACTATTTACTAGGTGCTGCCTTAGGAAGATTTAAAAAAGCTAGAGTTGCATATCCAGGAGGATGTTCTATTGGAAGTAGACCAATAGACCAGCATATAAAAGGATTTGAAGCTTTGGGAGCTAAAGTAAGTATAAAGCATGGAATAATATCCGTAGAAGCTGATAAATTAGTAGGGGCAGAAATTTATTTAGATGTTGTTAGTGTTGGTGCTACTATTAATATAATGTTAGCTGCTGTTATGGCAGAAGGTAGAACAATAATAGAAAACGCTGCAAAAGAACCTCATATAGTTGATATGGCAAATTATTTAAACTGTATGGGTGCAGATGTTAGGGGTGCAGGTACAGATGTAATTAAAATTACAGGCGTAGAAAAGCTGGGAGGATGTTCACATACGGTTATTCCCGATCAGATAGAGGCAGGAACATATATGATAGCTGCAGCAGCTGCTGGTGGAGATGTACTAGTAGATAATGTTATACCCAAACATTTAGAGGCAATTACAGCTAAGCTTAAAGAAATGGGAGTAGAAGTTACAGAAAATGGGGAGTCACTTAGAATAGTATCATCTGGAAATTTAAAAAATATTAGTATAAAAACCTTAGTATATCCAGGATTTCCAACAGATTTGCAACAACCAATGAGTAGTCTTCTTACTATAGCTAAAGGTACAGGAATAGTAACAGAAACAATATTTGATGGACGATTTAAACATGTAGACGAGCTTAAAAGAATGGGAGCAAATATAAAGGTAGAAGGAAGTGTAGCCGTAATACACGGAGTCGAAAAATTAACAGGTGCAAAGGTAGTAGCTTCAGATTTAAGGGCAGGTGCATCTTTAGTAGTGGCAGCTTTAATGGCAAATGGGGAGACACAAATAGAAAACATTCAATATATTGATAGAGGTTACGATAGATTAGAAGATAAATTATTAAGCCTAGGGGCGAATATCAGAAGAGTGCAAATAGAAGAACTTGTAATTTAAAATTGGGGGCATTATACATGACAATGTTTTTTTGTTCTTTGGCTAGTGGAAGTAGTGGTAATTGTCATTTAATAAATGATGGGGAAGATTCTATATTAATTGATGCAGGTCTTAGTGGTAAAAAAATAGAAAGTAAATTAAAAGAAATAGATATGGATCCTAAAAGTTTATCTGCAATTTTAGTTAGTCATGAACATAGCGATCATATTCATGGTGTAGGAGTATTATCAAGGAGATATAATATTCCTATATATGCTAATGAAGGTACGTGGTTAGGAATGGAGCAGAAGATTGGAAAAATCAAAGATAAAAATATCAAATGTTTTAAGTCTAATGAAGATTTTCCTGTTAATGGTTTTAATGTTAGATCCTTTAGTATATCCCATGATGCCAAAGAACCAGTTGGATTTAGTGTGTACAAAAACAAGGTGAAAATAAGTATTGCTACAGATTTGGGATATATTGATGAAAATATTTTAAAACAGGTTAAAGACTCCGATCTTATGGTGTTAGAATCGAATCATGATGAGGAAATGTTAAAGGTTGGAAGTTATCCATATTATGTAAAACAAAGAGTGCTTTCAAATTTAGGACATTTATCCAATGAAGCTGCAGGCAATGCTATAGTAGACTTAGTAAGTAGAAATGTAAAATCAGTATTACTAGCACACTTAAGTAGAGAAAACAACTTTCCAGAGTTAGCAATTGCAACTATAAAAAATATTTTAGAAGACAAAAAAATTATTATTGGTGAAGATATAAACTTAGATTTAATCCAGCGTGATAAAATCAGCAGTATATACCAGTTTTAATAAGTTTTTATGTATTTTTTAAATAAATATAGCAATTTGATTTGGAGGTATGCAATATGAATAAAAATGAAGATAGAAATGAAATTATAAAAGATGAAATTGCAGAAAACCAGCTAGAAGATAATAATCAACAGTATAATAGTTTTATTAATAATGAAGAAACTATAGAATTACAGAAAGAAACAGAAGAAACTTTTAAGGATTCTAATACTTATAATGTAGAATCGAATAATAAGGGAAAAAGAAATAAAAAGAAGGGAAAAAGCCGGTTTATTAGTGGGATATTGGCAGGTATAATATTAGGTAGTATAATTACCCTAGCAATAACCTATGCACTTTTACCTAATATGCTTAGTGCAAGGGGTATAGATTTAACTAACACTCCTCAACAAGAAATTACTATTAATCCATCTAAAGATTATAGTGTTTATACAGCTGTAGCTAAAAAAGTAATGCCTTCAGTAGTTGGTATTACAACTGTTGAATTACAAAACGATTGGCCATTTGGCATAAGAAAAGTTCCAGGTGTAGGTACCGGAGTTATTGTGGATTCAAGAGGATATATTTTGACAAACTCCCATGTAGTAGGAGATGGAAATGCAGAAGAAGTAATGGCATTGCTTAATGATGGAAGACATCTTAAGGCAGAAGTACTTTGGAATGAAAAAAGTTTAGACCTTGCTATTCTAAAAGTAGAAAGTGATAATTTGAAAGAGGCAGAACTTGGGGATAGTGATGAAACAGAAGTGGGTGAAATAGCTATTGCTATAGGCAATCCTTTAGGTTTGACTTTTGAAAGATCCTTAACCCAAGGAGTAATAAGTGGATTGAATAGAACAATTACTGTAAATAGTGCAGGAGAAACTATTGAAAATCTTATGCAAACAGATGCATCTATTAATCCAGGAAATAGTGGAGGACCACTTTTAAACTCAAAAGGAGAAGTAGTAGGTATTAACACAGCAAAGATTACTACTGGAGAAGGATTAGGATTTGCTATTCCAATTAATATAGCAAAACCTATTGTAGATCAATTTATAGAAAAAGGAGAATTTACAAAGGTATATCTAGGAGTACAAGCTAGGGATATAGAAGTGTATGAGGGATTAACAGGACGTAAAGCATCTTCTGACTACGGTGCTTACGTTGGTGTGGTAGTAGAAAATTCTGTTGCATCAAAATATGGGATTAAAGTAGATGATATTATTATAAAAATAGGTGATGAAAAAATAAATAGAGTTAGCAACTTAATAAGAACTCTTTATAAATATAGACCTGGAGATAACGAAACAGTTACAGTTATACGTAACAATAAAGAAAT
>CAYLXY010000201.1:0-4168 GCA_964387405.1 uncultured Clostridiaceae bacterium | reverse complement strand
CTAATTTAAAAATTTACAATAAAAACAAGCATATTTTTACTTTATGCTTGTCTTTATTGTATATATTTTAAAGTATAGTTACAATAAGTTCAATTTATCCTTTTTAAAGCTATTATTATTTTTCTTTTAAAGATATATTTATATCGAATTCTCCATTAAATTCCCCAATTTGTGTCCCTAAAGTTAAGAATAAGGCTTTACCATCAGCCATGGAAAAGGATTTATATTCTCCTACAAAAATTTGTGGTGGTACAATATCGCACATATAATCATTAGAAGTTAATATTGTCATTGCATTACCACCAATAATATTAGCTATTTCTCCAAGGGCTGAAGATACAAATCCGTCAATTTCTGACATCTCTATTCCTGACATTACTTTAACCATTTCTAAGGTCATATCCTTTGGAAAGCTGAATAATATTGTTCCTTTTAAATCCCCTGTAACTCCAAGAACTACATTAGCATCTTTACTAGATGCCATATCTTCTATAAGTTTTAAATCCTTTTTTTCAGTATCCACATCTAGCATTAATTTAAATACATCCTGTGTCGCCTTATAAAATGAATTTACATATTCTGCCTTCATTTTTACTCCTCCCCTCCCCTATCTTTTGCATATTCTCCTATCTTTTGATCTGTTGCAGCAACATGCATAATTAACCAGGTCATAATTTTAGCACCAAACTCCTGTACTAGCTCTTCACTGTAACCTTCTTCCTCTAGTTGATTCACATATCCCCCTACCATATCTTTAAATTTAGCGTGAATTTCTTTATGTTCTTCTATATGTGGATAATTTATGCTTTCTTGATAAGCTTCTTCATCATCAAAATGATAAACTACATATTCTTGCATAAAAGCCATTGTATCTTTTACAGATTGCAACTTTTCTTCCCAATTATCCGTATTTTGAACTATTTGAATAAATTCTGACACTCGCTTAAAAAGCTCTTCATGTTGCTCATCAATTAATGGTACACCTACCTTATATTTTTCTTTCCACATCATTTTAAGTCCACCTTTCATTTTATAATTTCAATTCATGTCTATTAATTGTCATTCTATCATTTACCCTAAGAATATTAAAATAATCATAATCTATAAAGGCCAGCTATATAGCTGGCCTTTATAGATTATCGCTTTTCTTCTATTTCTTTAATAATATCCTTAATAAAGTCTTCAACTAAAACAGCACCTTGTTCACCTTTATCCCTTGATCTAACAGCTACTTTTCCTGATTCTACTTCTTTGTCTCCAATTACTAACATATAAGGCACTTGTGATAATTGTGCTTCTCTTATTTTATATCCTATTTTTTCATTTCTATTATCTATTTCCACACGTATTCCCTTTTCTCTCATTTCCTTTTCAAGCTTCATTGAATATTCAATATGTTTATCTGTAATAGGTAATATTTTAACTTGACCTGGAGAAATCCAAGTTGGAAATCTTCCCGCATAATGCTCTATTAAAATACCTATAAATCTTTCTATGCTTCCAAATATTGCATTATGAACCATTATTGGTCTATGGTCTTCACCGTCTGAACCTACATAAGTAATGTCAAATCTTTGTGGCATTTGAAAATCTAATTGTATAGTTCCGCATTGCCATGTTCTTCCAATACAGTCTTCTAAATGAAAGTCTATTTTAGGACCATAGAATGCCCCATCTCCTTCATTTATTTTATAATCTAAGTTCATTTCTTCCAATGCATCTTTTAAAGAACTTATTGCTAGATTCCATTCTTCATCTGTTCCCATAGAATTTTCTGGCTTTGTTGATAATTCTATTCTATATTTAAAGTCAAAAGTTTTATATATCAAATCAACAAAATCAATAATACCCATTATCTCATCTTTAATTTGCTCTGGTAACATAAATAAATGTGCATCATCTTGTGTAAAATTACGAACCCTCATAAGTCCATGAAGTGCACCAGATAATTCATGTCTATGAACTAATCCTAGCTCACCCATTCTAATAGGAAAATCTCTGTAACTATGTTTTTTTCTATTATACATTAATATAGCACCTGGACAATTCATAGGTTTTATAGCATAGTCTACATCATCTATCTTTGTAAAATACATGTTTTCCTTATAATGATCCCAATGTCCTGACTGTTTCCAAAGCTTTTCATTTAATATAATAGGTGTTTTTATCTCTTCATATCCACGTTTTCCATGCTCTACCCTCCAAAAATCTTCTAATATGTTTCTAATAACCATTCCATTTGGATGGAAAAACGGAAATCCTGGTCCTTCTTCACGTAAACTAAACAAATCTAACTCCCTACCTAATTTTCTATGATCCCTTTTTTTAGCTTCTTCTAATCTGTGGAGATGTTCTTTTAAATCTGATTTTTTAAGAAAAGAAGTTCCATAAATCCTTTGAAGCATTTTGTTTTTTCCATCGCCTTTCCAGTAGGCACCTGCTATATTAAGTAACTTAATTGCTTTTACTTTACCTGTACTAGGCACATGAGGACCTGCACAAAGATCTACGAAATCGCCTTGTCTGTAGAATGAAATTTCTTCCCCTTGTGGAAGAGCCTCTATTAATTCTATCTTATAGTCTTCTCCTTGTTCTTTTACAAATTCTATAGCTTCTTCTTTGGATAATATAAATCTTTCTAATTCTAAGTTCTCCTTAACTATCTTTTTCATTTCTTTTTCTATTTTATCCAAATCTTCTGGTGTAAAAACATGGTCAGAATCAAAATCATAATAAAATCCATTTTCAATTGATGGTCCTATAGCTAATTTTGTATTAGGATAAAGTCTTTTAACCGCTTGGGCTAAAATATGTGCACTTGTATGACGTAAAAACTCCTTACCATTTTCATCTTCAAATCTTAAAATATTTAATTCACTGTCTTCATCTATAGTCTCTGTTAAGTCTGCCATTTCTCCATTTAATTCAGCACCTACTGCTACACGTGCTAAGCCTTCACTGATTCCCTTTGCAAGATCTAATATAGATGTTCCTTTTTCTACTTCTCTAATTGATCCGTCTTTTAATTTAACCTTTACTAAAGACATGTTTCTTCCTCCTACTTATTTCTATTTTTTATACAAAAAAATCCCCCTCCTATTAAAACTAATAGGACGAGAGATATATTCCCGCGGTTCCACCTAAATTGATATTTCCACTTTAATAACTGTAACAGAGTCACTGGTTATCCTTTTGCCCTCAGGCTACTAAGTAACAGCTCCAGGGTAGTTTTCAATTAACCATATATAAAAGTACTTTCAGCCAAGGTACTCTATCTCTTAATACTGGGTTTAATCTATTTTTCCCCTTCAATGCTTTATAATATTAAATTTTATTATTAGCTTAAGTATAATTGCTAAATTAGTCTTTGTCAAATAAATTTCCTATAGTAATAAAATAATTATACCTTGAAAAACACCAATTATAAAACCAAGTATACCACCTAGCATTTCAATATGTTTTAATTCAGTTTTTGCTATATTAACAACTATTCTTTCTAATTCTTCCATTTCAAACTCATTTATCTTATCTTCTATCATTTTACTGATCTCTATATTTGTACTAGCTTTTGTAACCATATCTTCTACAAAGTCAGTAATTATTTCTTCTCCCTCTTTATCTATTAGATTATCAATATATTTTGAAATCACTCCTTTAAAGCTTGATGGAATAATAGATGGAAGTTTATTTGTTATAATTATTCTTATTTTTTCTTTAAGTACTTCTAGTATTTGATCTTTATTATTACTTTCTAGTAGTTTATCAATAATTTCTTTTGTTGATAATAATTCTGTTTCTATAGTTTCCCCTATACTTTTTGCTATTTCCATTTTTCTTTTGGGTATAAGTCCTTGTATTTTTAACTTAGTTAAGGGAATATTAATAGGTTTAAAAGGTCTAAATAACATTTTAATTGCTAATAAATTTGTAATCCATCCTATAATTCCCCCTATACTAGCTAATATTAATAGTTTTAATGCCATAATCTCATCTCTCCTGTTAATCCAATTAATATACTTGTTTTATCTTAAACTTAGTCTATCTAATACAAGAGGGACTATACCATAATACAAAGATCATGTCCATTATAAGATTCATAATTATAAATTTCTTATATATTTTAAAAGAGATGGATCTTATATAAGATCCATCTCTTTTAATTTTAATC
>CAYLXY010000200.1:0-4212 GCA_964387405.1 uncultured Clostridiaceae bacterium | reverse complement strand
AAAGATATAAATATAATTTTAGTCTTAAATATTCTATTTGTTCTTTCCAATATCATGATGTCATCCCTTTCCGTCAATATGTTACAGTAGAAGACATTAACTAATATTATAGCATATTAGTTAAGACTCTACCATAAATTGTAGGTTAGGAATATATACCATTGTTTATTATAGCCTACTCTTCCATAAAATCTTTAAATATACTCTCCCAACTTTCCACATAATGTCCCGTTGCCCATTCTGCCATTATAGAAATTTCCCCTTCTTTTAACTTTAAACTTTCCTTAGGCTGCCTGCCGAGTTCATTGCCATATATATTATAAACAAGAAGTTCTTTTCTTGTAAAAACTATTGCTATATCTTTATTAGGAGAAGTATATGCATCTAAAGCTCTAGGTACCCTATCCTTTATATTTGTCCAAGGCACATGTAAGTCATCGTAAAAGACTACTTTAGAAGGAGGTATCAAATTAACACTATAATCAGCTACTTTAAATTCATTGTTTTTAATATAGTTAATTCTTCCTTCTATTAGCCAATGTCCTAATTTTCTTTCTAGTCCGAAATTTTCTAATACTTCTTCACTATATAACATATTAGACTTATCTATTTCTAAATAGTTAATTGCTTTTTTCCATGCAGATTTTATAAATGTAGCCCCAGTTTCATCTAGAATATCTGATATATTAACTCCTTCTCCATTAGGCAACCCATCTACAGGTAGTAGTTGTAGTTTGCTCTTCTCCCAAGTTTTATCTCCTAGAATATATCCTCCCTTACCTAGAGTTTCAACTGATATATAATCATTGCCTACATAATCAATTTTTCTTTTAACTTCTCCTAGCCTTTCTCCCCATCTATAAAAATCTATTTCTTGCTCTACATCTTTTTCTTCTATAGATTGTTTTTCAAGATCTGTCACCCTGCTCATTGCCTGTTCTTCCGCCTCACTATCTTCCATCAAAACATTATGGGCTAATATATATTCTTCACTTTTACCATCCTGTTTAGCTTTTTCTATTTGCATTTTCCAAAATCCACTTCTACGTGGGAAGAATATGTTTTCCATTTCTAATATAGAATTCTCTTCTTTGTTTGTTGATGAAATCCACAAAGTTCTATAACTATAGTCACCTATAGAATCTTTACTGTTTTTTTCGTTTGGATATCTAAGTCCTATTAAAACCCCTGTATCAGTTTTTTCATCTTTATTTGTTTGTATATCAGTGTTTTCTTTGTTTTCACTATTACTTTCTTTAGGTATGTATTCATCTACTTCTTCAGATGTTCTTTTTAAATAGAGACTATTACCTTGTATTTTTAATACTAATTCATCTTCTTCTATTATTAAAACTTCGCAAAAAAATTTATCCTTATCTATAATAGTAATTACCTCTACTTCTTGATTTGGAAATTCAAAATCTGCTGGTAATGATTTTGAATTGAATAGTAAGTATTGTTCTCCCTTTACCTTTTTAATTTTATATTGTGGATCCTCTAAGATGGATTCTCCTATGGACATATATATATTTGAAAATTGAACTTTTTTACCAAGCCATTTCTCCTTATCTTCTTCATTAGAAGCTCCAGAGGTTAAAACCTTAGACACCTTCCATGTTCCTTTAACTGGTATTAACTGGTTTCGAGGAGATACTATTTTATCTGCTGAATCTGTAATAGGGCTTGAGCAAGCAGAAACAATCAAACTCATAATAAGAAGCATTACTAATTTTTTAGTTATTTTCATATGTTTACACTCCTACCAGTAGATACAGACACTTTCTACTGCCAATTCTTTTTCTTTATTATTATATAATATAAAAAGATCTTTTCTAAGCTCCAAACTCTAACCTTCATTCTTTAATTTAATAGGTATAGTAATTATTACTTCTGTACCTATATTAAGTTGACTTATAATTTCAAAAGTACCACCCATTAAACTAATTATTTCATCACATATAGATAGGCCAATTCCACTTTGGGATTGGCTAGTTTCACCTTTATAAAATTTTTCTTTGATTTTAGGTAGATCTTCTTGGGCTATTCCGCAGCCTGTATCTTTTATATTAAAAATAAAATTGTTATTTTCATAATTTGCTGTTAAAGTAATACTGCCTTCTGATGGAGTAAATTTGAAAGCATTGTCTAAAACATTAATAAATACTTGTTTTAATTTATTCCCATCAGAATAGGTAAGAGGCATATCATCCTCTACAATAACTTTGAATTCTATATTATCTCTAGTTGCCCTTGGGGTTAGTTGTTTTCTTATATGGTCTATAATCTTATTTATGTTTATATTTTCATTTATCAATGTTGTTTTACCAGACACAAATTTAGAAAAATCTAATAGTTCCTCTACCATATTGGTTAATCTATCACTTTCATTCTCAATAATATCTAATCCATCAAATAAAACTTCTTTATCATCATAACTATGCTTTAAAGTAATTGCCCAGCCCTTAATAGATGTTAATGGAGTTCTAAGTTCATGGGATACAGAGGATATAAAATCATTTTTAAGTTCATCTTTCTTTGTAATTTCCTCTGCCATATAATTTAAAGTGTCGGATAATTTTCCAATTTCATCGTCATACTTTTTTATACTTTTAGTTTTAAAATCACCTTGGGCCATTTTTTCAGCAGCCTCAATTACACTTTTTAATGGGTTTACTATGGTTTCTCCTAACAAAATAGAAACAAGTGCAGATATTAAAATTACTACTATACCAAATGCTATAAAAAGTAAGGATATGGATTTTATATCTCCATCAACTTCTCTTAAAGAAGTTATAAATCGTAATACACCAACAATATTCTCCCCAGATCTTAAAGGATAGGAAACTGCCATAACTTTATGTTTATCATAGTCTACTTTCCCTATCCAACTAGCTTTTTCTCCATTAATAGCTTTAATTACATCTGTAGTTTCTATAGCATTAGATGGAATAACTCCAATTGAGTCCATTAATACATTCCCACTACTATCTAATATTTCTACTTGAGCCCTTGTTTGTTTCCAAAAAGTATCTACATTATTTAATATATTTTCATGAAGAGTTGCATCGGCAAAATATCTTGAATATAAATCTGCAGATATTTGAATTTGATTATATAAACTATTCTCTAAGTTTTTATAGTAATTTTCCTTAACTATGTTTATTAAAAAAATTTCAAGAATAATAACAGTCATTACGGAAATAAATATAAAATTAATTATTATTCTTTTTTTAATACTTTTCATGTTATTTTTCCCCTCTAAATCTATAGCCTATGCCCCATACAGTTTCTATAACTATTGGTTTTGATGGATTATCTTCAATTTTTTCTCTTATTCTTCTAATATGAACATCTACTGTTTTCATATCCCCAAAATAACTTCTACCCCATACTATGTTTAAGATTTCATCCCTAGTGAAAGCCCTGTTTTTGTTTTCCATAAACATTTTCATCATGGAGAATTCTATAGGTGTAAGTTCTATTTCTATACCTCTTTTGTAAAATCTTTGAGCTTCTAGTTCTAATTCTAATTCTCCTATGGCAATAGATTTTTTCAATTGACCTTTTGCATTATTTATTTTTCTAAGATTTGCCCTTATTCTAGCAATTAACTCTAATGGATTAAAAGGCTTTATCATATAATCATCTGCCCCAAGTTCTAATCCCATTATTTTATCCATATCTTGACTTTTTGCTGTTAGCATAATAATTACTATATTTGGTATAGCTTTTCTAATATGCTGACATACTTCAAAGCCATCTATACCAGGTAGCATAATATCAAGAACAACTACACTTGGCTTAACTCTTTTTACTATATGAAGTGCCTCCTCGCCAGAAGCAGCTTCTAATACTTCAAAACCTTCTCTGTTTAAATTAATTGATAAAAATTTTCTAATAGAAGGTTCATCTTCCACAACTAACACTTTGATTTTTTCTGACATATATAGCACCTGCCTTTATTTAAGTATTAACTTATCTGTATTTTACTATAATTTTCTTTATCTAGCCATTGAATATAGTCTTAAATCCATATAAACAATTAAAGTATTACCTATTAGTAACTATTAGGCATTTTTTTAACCTTTTTGTAATTGTTTTTAGTAAGTTTATAAAACAATTAATATGAAAAGTATATTGTTGGAATCCTATTTATTGTAATTGTAAAACATTAACATAGTCTGAAGATATATATTAAATTCTTTTGTTGAT
>CAYLXY010000199.1:0-4238 GCA_964387405.1 uncultured Clostridiaceae bacterium | reverse complement strand
TAAGCCTAAACTTTCTAATTCAACCATATCATTTCTAATAGTAGCTGATGAGAAATCCAATCGAAATTCAGGTCTATTTACTAAGGTTCTTGAACCTACTGGTTCTGCAGTTTGAACATATTCTTCAACAATTGCTTTCAAAACTAAAATTAATCTTCCCTCTAACATAATGACCTCCTTTCAATTGAATAATAATCTAATAATCACTATAAATAGTATACTATAAACGATTAGCACTGTCAACTGTTATGTGCTAAAATGTAAAATAAAAAGCCTTTTCATTTTTGAAAGGCTTTTATTTTAATTTACTTATTATATTATAGTATATCATAGAATTTGGTAATGAATTCAATTGAAATAAGACCAAGATTATTGTTATAATAGTATTAGACAAAATATATTGTCATAGGACCAAAGGTTTTATTTTTATTTTTTATTTTTTGTTTTTTAGAAGGAAATTATGATTTAATGTCGAAATATTAACATAGTTAGCTAGGAGTTGTTAAGATTGATTGAATTTAGAAATGTAACTAAGACTTATTTCAAAGGGGTACAAGCATTAACCAATATAAATTTAAAAATAAAAAAAGAAGAATTTATATTTTTAGTTGGACCAAGTGGAGCTGGTAAATCTACTTGTATAAGATTACTTTTAAAGGAAGAAGAACCTACTGAGGGGAGTATTTTTATTAATGGTCAGAATATAACTAAGCTTTCCAGACGAAAAATTCCCTATCATAGAAGAAATATTGGAGTTGTCTTTCAAGATTTCAGATTACTTTCCAATAAAACAGTCTATGAAAACATAGCTTTTGCTATGCAAATTATAGAAGCTACATCAAAGGAAATGAGAAGACAAATTCCTATGGTTTTAGGTATGGTAGGTTTAAGTGATAAAGCTTCTTCTTATCCTCATCAATTATCTGGTGGGGAAAAGCAAAGAGTTTCAATTGCTAGAGCTATTGTAAATAATCCATCTATACTGATTGCCGATGAGCCAACAGGAAATTTAGACCCAGAAACAGCTTGGGAAATTATGAGGGTACTAAGACAAATAAATAGACGGGGTACAACTATTATTATGGCCACCCATGCACGAGACATTGTAGATATAATGCAGCAACGAGTAATTGCCTTGGAGAAAGGAAGAATTGTTCGTGACGAGCAGAGGGGGACATACGAATATGAAAATTAGAACGGTTAGATATGCTTTCAAACAAGGATTTACAGGACTTTGGCGTAATAGAGGTATGAGTGTAGCTTCCATAGGAACTGTAACTGCATCTTTAATAATATTAGGACTTGTAATCACTCTAGTATTAAATATCAATAATGCTGCTAGTGCAGTACAAATGCAATTTGATGAGATACAAGTTTATTTAGAAGAAGACTTATCCATTGAAGAAATAGACAAACTAGGTCAACAAATAAAGAATATATCAGGAGTATCAAAAGTTATTTATCAGTCTAAAGAGGAGGCTCTGGAAAATTACAAGGAAAGCTGGGGAGAAGAAGGATATTTACTAGAAGGTATAGATAATACATTACCTAATTCATATATAATCCAGATGGACAACCTTGAATTAGCCGATAATGTTGTTGAAGACTTAGGGCCCTTAGAAGGAATAGATGAAATTAAATACTATAAAGAAATTGTAGATCAATTATTAAACATAGCTAATTTTGTTAGAACTATAGGATTAGCAATTATTTTAATTTTAATTTTAGTTGCCATATTTATTATTTCAAATACTATTAAATTAACCTTAAACTCTAGAAGACAAGAAATTGGAATAATGAAAGATGTTGGAGCGACAAATTGGTTTATTAGATGGCCATTTATAATTGAAGGTATATCATTAGGCTTTATTGGAGCCCTTATATCTATAGTAGTTGTTTATTATGGCTATCAATATGCATTTAATATTATCACAAGTAGATTTTATCTAATGTTTAGCACTTATATAATACCTATTGATGATATGATGGAAAGAATAATGCCCATATTCATTGTGCTAGGAGTTGGAGTTGGTGCCCTAGGAAGTATATTTTCACTAAGAAGACATTTAAAGGTCTAGCATAAAAACATAAGGAGAGGATATTTTTATGAGAAAAAGACATGTACTAAGTTTTATTATTATTCTTTTAATAACTACTACATCACTATTTTCATTTGCAAATAATGCAGCAGAGTATAATAATAAGTTAAAAGAGAATCAGAGTAAGCAAAAAGAAATATCTAATCAAATAAATCAAGTTAAGAAAAAAGAAGAAGAGCTAATTGATAAGATACAAACTTTAGAATTACAAATCAGTAAATCGGAAAAAGAAATAAAATCATTAAAAAGCAAAATTTCAATGACTGAGTCTGACATAGATACAAGTCAAAAGAATCTTAGAGTAGCTGAAGAAAATATAGAAGAAAAACAAGATGTAATGGGTGACAGAATAAATGTAATGTACAAAAAAGGTAATATAGGATATGCAGAAGTAATATTAAATTCAAAAGATATTACAGAACTATTGACAAACTTAGACATGGTTAAAAAAATAGTTGCCCATGATATAGATTTATTAAAAGAATTAAAAGAACAAAGAAACATTATAGAAGATGAAAAAATTAGTTTAGAAAATCAAAAACGTCAGCTTGTAAATTTAAAAACCAGCATAGAACAAGAACAAAAAAGTCTACAAGTTTCACGGGGAGAACAAGAACGACTAAGAAGAGATTTAGCTAAAGATAAGGTTTCTTTGGAAAAAATGTTAGATCAAGCAAAAAAAGAAGCAGACCAGCTTACAAACAAGCTAAGAAGTCTTCAATCTAGTGGTAATTATGTAGGGGGAGTGTTAGGATGGCCAGTTCCAGGCTACACATATGTTAGCTCACCTTTCGGGAATAGGATACATCCAATATTGAAAGTTCCTAAATTCCATACAGGTATAGATATAAGAGTACCAGGAGGAAAAGATGTAGTAGCAGCTGGTAATGGTAAAGTAGTAACATCGGGCAACCTAGGTGGATATGGAAGAACTGTCATAATTGACCATGGTGGAGGGATAATGACTTTATATGCTCATAATTCAAGCTTATTAGTTTCTACAGGAGCTAATGTAACAAAAGGTCAAAAGATTGCTCTTGTAGGAAGTACAGGAATGTCCACAGGTCCTCATCTACACTTTGAGGTAAGAAAAAATGGACAATATGTAGATCCTATTCCTTATGTAAGAGGAAAATAATAGAGACGAATTTATACTTTAATGTAAAAGAGGTACTGGACGAGTAATGAATATTACTTATCCAGTATAAAGAAGATTTTCAGCAAGATGATTGACACTTCTTTCATTAATATTGTAATATTAGTAATGTGCATGATATATATTAAAGTTATTATATATTTTAGAATTATGCATTTAATAAAATAAGATACATATTATGGGGAGGAGAAAACAAATGAAGAAAAAAATACTATCGTTATTACTTGTTAGTGTTTTAGCTTTTAGTTTATTTGGATGTGCTTCTAATGAAGCAGATAAAAGCTCAGATACTAATAACGATGCTGTAGCAAATGAAGGGACAGGAGAGATTACACTAGATGATGTTAATGAGTTTCTTAATACTAGTGGAGACTTAGGACCTGGATCAACAGCGAATTCAGTGGCTGTAATTCCATTATTCTCCAAAATGCTCAAGTATTAATGCGGATAATCTGCATGAGTACTTAGGTAGGGATGATGTTGTTTATATTGACTTCAGAAACTATGAAGATTATGCTGTAAAGCATCTTAATGATTTTGGTGTAATACCTTATTTTGGATACATATATGACAAATCAGCAGATACAGATCCAGATAAACACCAATTGTATGGTGGAGCAACAGATGATCCAGTTGCAGTTTATGAGGAATCAGATAAAATATTAGAAAAATTAATACCAAAAGATAAAAACATATTCTTTATGTGTGCTAGCGGTGGACGAGTAGCAGGTGCGCTACAAATATTAGAGAAAAAAGGTTACGACATGGATAGAATCTACAATGTTGGTGGAATGAACCAATTTGGTGAAGGATATGAAGAATATACAACAGACGCTAGTGAACTTAAACTTGATGCAGTTTATTCATTTGAAGGTTTAACTAGAAACTAA
This sequence comes from uncultured Clostridiaceae bacterium, assembly GCA_964387405.1. Classification (GTDB taxonomy): domain Bacteria; phylum Bacillota; class Clostridia; order Peptostreptococcales; family Natronincolaceae; genus JAAZJW01. The sequence continues at coordinate 93 of CAYLXY010000199.1, read as the reverse complement.
TTATATAAGAGTATATTAAATTTTAAAATAAGAATTTAATATGTAGTTAAATTTAAGCCGTTCAGGATTATAATATCTGGGCGGTTTTCTTTA
>CAYLXY010000198.1:0-4249 GCA_964387405.1 uncultured Clostridiaceae bacterium | reverse complement strand
AAAAATTATTATAATAAAATATTTTATACTAGTAAATAAAACCCCTAAATATTTTGCATTAATGCAAGATATTTAGGGGTTTTTTATAAATTATTAATTTATTCATATATTTTGAAGTTTTTACAAATATTTTTTACCATTTGTAAAACTTCATCAATTTTTTCTGGATTGCTTATAATAGTGTCTATAATTTCTGCAATTCCTACCATTTCTTCTTCTTTCATTCCTCTAGTAGTAACTGCTGGAGTTCCTATACGGATACCGCTTGTTACAAATGGACTTTCTGGGTCAAATGGTACAGTGTTTTTATTTACAGTAACTCCTACCTCATCTAGTAGTCTTTCTGCTTGTAAACCTGTAATATTTTTCTTTCTTAGATCAACAAGTAATAAGTGATTGTCTGTACCACCTGATACAAGATCGAATCCTCGATTTACTAACTCTTCTCCTAATTTTTTAGCATTTTTTATAACTTGTTCTTGATAGTCTTTAAATTCTGGTTCTAAAGCTTCTTTAAATGCAACTGCCTTAGCTGCAATAACATGCATCAATGGACCACCTTGTATTCCTGGGAATATAGCTTTATCTATAATTTTTGCATGTTTTTCTTTACATAAAATTGCTCCACCTCTTGGGCCTCTTAGTGTTTTATGTGTTGTTGTAGTTACAAAATCTGCATACTCACAAGGATTCTGGTGTAGACCTACTGCAATTAAGCCTGCAATATGAGCCATGTCTACCATTAAATATGCTCCTACTTCGTCTGCAATTTCTCTAAACTTTTTAAAATCAATTTTTCTTGGATATGCAGTAGCACCAGCTACAATAAGTTTTGGTTTGTTCTCAAGGGCAACTCTTCTTACTTCATCATAATTGATTAAATGAGTTTCTTTGTCTACTCCATAATCAACAAAGTTATAGTATGTCCCAGAAATATTTACAGGGCTACCATGAGTTAAATGTCCTCCATGAGATAAGTTCATTCCTAAAACTGTGTCTCCAGGCTTTAATACTGCAAAATATACACCTAGATTAGCATTAGATCCTGAATGGGGTTGTACATTTACATGCTCAGCACCAAATAGTTTTTTAAGTCTTTCTCTTGCTAATTCTTCAGCAACATCTACTTCTTGACAGCCACCATAATATCTTTTTCCAGGATATCCCTCTGCATATTTATTTGTCAGTTGACTTCCCATAGCTTCCATTACTGCTTCTGTAACAAAGTTTTCAGAGGCAATCAACTCAATATTATCTCTTTGTCTTTGTGTTTCTTTTACAATTACATGGTAAATTTCTGGATCAGTTGTTTTTAACATATCAAAATTCATTATTCATTCTCCTCTCACTCCAAAATATGATTAATCATACCTTTTATTATAGTTTTTTTATAGATACTTTACAAGTATTTATTAGACTTGTTTAGACTAATTTACCCTATTTAGCAAAAATTAATAATCTTTTTTATTTAATAGCTATATTTTCTTCTAAATTGGGGTATTTATTCAATACTTACATTTTAAATTATAATCTGATATAATTGTTTTTTCGGAGGTGATATTTTGTCTGTTAATAGAAAAAAAATATTAGTAGTATCTTTATATGCTGGAGAAATAATGCTTAAAAATGGAGCTGAGACCTATAGAGTTGAAGATACTATAACTAGATTATGTAAATCTAGAGGCTTATCTTATGTAGATGTATATGTTACCCCTACGGGTATATTTATGTCTATTGATAGTAAGGGAGATTCTCAAGATGAAATTTTATCTTATATTAAACGTATTAAGTCTAGAGATATAAATTTAAACAAAGTAGCCAAAATAAATAGTTTTTCAAGAGATTTTGTTGAAAATGATATTCCTTTAAAAGATGCTTTATCAACTTTAAAATCAATTGATAATATAAAACCTTATTCTAAACATGTCAATGCTTTGTTAGGTGGAGGATTATCTGGTGGTTTTTTTGCTCTACTATTTGGTGGTGATTTTCCAGCATTTGTAGCTGCTTTTATAATTAGTAGTATAGTACTCTATATGATGTATTATTTAAATAGTATGAAGTTTCCACCTTTTTTATCAAATGCTGTAGGAGGAATTATAATTGCTTTTTTAGCTATTTTATTTTCTTATATTAGTCCATTTATGAATAGATTTTTAGATATAGACAAAGTAATTACTGGAGCTATTATGCCCTTAGTACCTGGTGTAGCCATTACAAATGCAGTTCGGGATTCTATTGCTGGAGATTTAGTATCTGGACTATCAAGGGCAACAGAAGCTGTCATTATTGCTACTTCAATCGCTTTTGGAGTTGGACTAATACTGAAACTTTGGTTGCTTATACCTGGAGGTTTTTTATAATGATTGAGTATATTAAAAATTTTCTATATGCATATATATCTACAATAGGTTTTGCTATAATATTCAACGCACCTAGATCTACTTTGATGAAATCAGGTTTTGTTGGTGGATTAGGTTGGGTTGTTTATGCTCTTACTAAAAATCTATCTAACTCTATTGTTTTTTCCACTTTTCTAGCATCTTTAGCCATAGCTTTAATTGGAGAATATTTTGCAGTTATAGATAAAAATCCTAATACTGTGTATATAATACCAGGCATTATTCCTCTAGTCCCTGGATTTGCCATGTATTATACCATGCTCTCAATTGCAGAAAAAGAATTTGATAAGGCTGCTTTCCACGGAAGTGAAACACTTTTAATATCTATAGCAATTGCCAGTGCCTTAGTTATAATACTTTCCATAAGTTCCTATGCAAGACAAAGGCAAAACCATACTTAAGAAAGTCAATTACCCTTCTAGTTTTAGAAAGGCTTTCTTCTTCACTTTTATCAATACAAATCAACTTCTAAAAAATAACAGATAAATAGTTGTAAGCAACTCTTTATCTGTTATTTTTATATTTTTATTTTATTATCTTGATATACCTGTTATAGTTGGTACAAATCTTTTATCAGATCTTAGTGTTTTTTCCTTAGTTCTAATAATAATATAGGTTATAATAGTTAGTAAAATACCAAATATACCTGAACCAATATCTTTATATTTTGTCATGCCTGCTCTGCCTAATATCATATTTCCTACAAATACTCCTAGAAAAAGAGCTATTAAAGGTATGGTGTATGCTATGAAAGCTGCTGCTAAAACATTTTGATTCTCCATGTCTACTTCAACACGATCACCTATTTTAGCATCAATAGAATTGAAAGCTTCTACTTCCATTTCCATATCATCACTACCTAGTTTACAGCCCTTACATTCACCACAAGCTGATTGTCTTGTAAGTAATACTTTTGCCTTATCTTCTTCAGCTGATACAACAACTCCGACTTGTTTCATCAGTTTCCCTCCTCCCTGTTTGATAACAGTTAAGTTAATACTTCTTCTGAACTTAGCCATACTTTGTCTTTACACTTAATTCAATTTAAATAAATATACCTTCAGACTTTTATTTAATTAATTCTCTAACTACCTGAGAAGCTATAATTAAGCCAGCAACAGAAGGTACAAATGATACACTGCCTAAAACCTTATCCTTCTTAGATGAGTTTCCATCCTTATTTTGGGATCTGCAATCTTTTTTACTGATATTATTATCATCTGTATTTAATGGTCTTATAGGTTCTTCCTTTGAATATACTACTTTTAAATCTTTAATTCCTCTTTTTCTTAATTCTTTACGCATTGTTTTTGCTAAGGGACAAATAGAAGTGTGGTAAATATCTGATACTTCTAGTTTAGTTGGATCTAGCTTATTTGCTGCACCCATAGCACTTATAATTGGAATATTACGTTTTTTACATCTTTCAATTAAGTCTATTTTTGAAGAAACCATATCAATTGCATCTACTAGATAATCGTAGTCATCAGATAATAATTTTTCTGCATTTTCACTATTATAAAGTTCATTATATATAGTGACCTCTGCCTGAGGATTAATATCTAAGATACGTGCTTTCATCACTTCTACCTTTGACTTACCTACAGTGCTAGATAGGGCATGAATCTGCCTGTTAATATTAGTCAAGCATATATGGTCATTATCTATTAATACAAGTTTATATACACCACTTCTTGCTAGTGCTTCTGCTGTAAAAGATCCTACTCCACCTATACCAAATATAGCTACCTTGCTATTTTTTAATTTTTCAAGTCCTTGACTTCCTAGTAAGGACTCTGTTCTTGAAAAAGAATGTAATAACATTTTTCGTCTCCTTTACCCTGCAC
>CAYLXY010000197.1:0-4263 GCA_964387405.1 uncultured Clostridiaceae bacterium | reverse complement strand
AAAGCATAAGGGAGGTAGAAATGGTTATCAATTTGGCAAAATAATTAAAACAGGGATCAATTTCAAAATATAATATTGATTAGTATCCATCCCTATGTTAAAATGTTGACGGTAAGTAAGATAACACACATCTTATAATTTGCCCGGTAGTGCCGATGGGTTCCGTGCAAAGATGATTAAGATGGAGGTAAAACTAAGGAGGTAGTAGAATGTCGGTAATTTCAATGAAACAATTATTAGAAGCAGGGGTTCATTTTGGACATCAAACAAGAAGATGGAATCCTAAAATGGCAGAGTATATTTTTACAGAAAGAAATGGTATCTATATTATAGATCTCCAAAAGACTGTTAAAAAAATAGAAGAAGCATATACTGCTATGAAAGATATTGTGGCAGATGGTGGAACAGTTCTATTTGTTGGAACTAAAAAGCAAGCCCAAGAAGCAATAGAAGAAGAAGCTAAAAGATGTGGAATGTTTTATGTTAACCAAAGATGGCTAGGTGGAATGTTAACTAATTTTAAAACTATTAAAAATAGAATTAGACGACTACATGAATTAGGAAAGATGGAAGAAGAAGGAATATTTGATGTATTACCTAAAAAGGAAGTTATTAAACTTCGCCATGAACAAGAAAAACTTGAAAAGTTTTTAGGTGGTATTAAAGATATGACTAAAATGCCAGATGTTATATATATAGTGGATCCAAGAAAAGAGAGAATAGCTATACAAGAAGCACATACTTTAGGAATACCGGTAATTTCAATAGTGGATACAAACTGTGATCCAGATGAGGTTGATTATATAATTCCAGGTAATGATGATGCTATAAGAGCTGTTAAATTACTTACTTCAACTATGGCGAATGCTGTATTAGAAGGAAAACAAGGGGTTCAAACTGAAGAAGAGTAAAATAAAAAAATATTAAGTATAAAGGTAAGGGCATAAGGGGTACTCCCTTATTCCTTACCTTTAATAATATGCTAGGAGGAATTAATATGAGTATAACTGCGTCAATGGTTAAAGAGTTAAGAGAAAAAACAGGTGCTGGAATGATGGATTGTAAAAATGCACTAACAGAAACTGAAGGAAATATGGAGAAGGCAATTGAAGTTCTTAGGGAAAAAGGATTAGCTGCTGTTGCTAAAAAAGCAGGCAGAATAGCAGCAGAAGGTTTGGTAGAAGCATATATACATGGAGGAAGAATTGGAGTATTAGTTGAAGTAAACTCTGAAACTGACTTTGTTGCTAAAAATCAAGAATTTAAAGACTTTGTAAAAGATATTGCCTTACAAATTGCAGCTTCAAATCCACAATATGTAAGTCGAGAAGATGTAGAAGAAGAGGTAGTAAATAAAGAAAAAGATTTCTTAACAAAACAAGCTTTAAATGAAGGAAAACCTGAAAAAATTGTTGAGAAAATGGTTGAAGGAAGAATAAATAAGTTTTTTGAAGATATATGTTTATTGGAGCAACCATTTGTAAAAAATCCTGATATTACAGTAGGTGACTTATTAACAGAAATGATTTCTAAAATAGGTGAAAATATATCAATTAGAAGATTCACAAGATATGAGGTAGGAGAAGGAATTGAAAGGAAAGAAGAAGATTTCGCAGAAGAAGTTGCTAAACAAACAGGTAGTAAATAATTAGTATATACTACAAAAGAGAACACAATTGTGTTCTCTTTTGTAATAATTATTACAAAGTTAAATAATATAAGTACTTATAAGTTTTTTATATTAAAGAAAGGTTTTTTATAATAGTTGTCGAATATTATCTAGGAGGGTTTAAAATGCAGTCTGAGTATAAAAGGGTACTAATAAAGCTCAGTGGTGAAGCTTTGGCAGGAGAAAAAGGATTTGGCTTAGATTTTGATATACTCACTAGTATATCTTCCCAAATTAAAGATATTGTAAACTTAGGAGTTCAAGTAGCTATAGTAGTTGGTGGAGGAAACTATTGGAGAGGTAGAGTTGGAGAAAAAATGGATAGGACTACTGCTGATTATATGGGTATGATGGCAACTGTTATAAATGCCTTAGCACTACAGGATGCTTTAGAAAATCTAGATGTACTAACTAGAGTTCAAAGCGCAATAGAAATGAGACAAATAGCAGAACCATACATTAGAAGAAAAGCAGTTAGACATCTTGAAAAAAACCGTGTAGTTATATTTGCTGCAGGTACAGGTAACCCTTATTTCTCTACAGATACTGCTGCTGCATTACGTGCAGCAGAAATAGAAGCAGAAATAATATTATTAGCTAAAAAGGTTGATGGAGTATATTCGGATGATCCATACATTAACAAAAATGCTATAAAGTTTGATAAACTAACTTATATAGATATTTTACAAAAGGGATTAAAAGTAATGGATTCAACTGCAATATCTCTATGTATGGACAATGAAATACCAATTAAAGTATTTGGACTAGATAACCCTGAAAATATAAAAAAGGTTATATGTGGTGAAAAAATAGGAACGTATATTTATAGTTAATATTTATCTATTACATGAGGAGGAGAAAATATGAAGTTAGAATTGTATAGTGATATAGAAAAGAGTATGAGTAAATCAATTGAATCACTTAAAGGTGATTTTGCAAGCATTAGAGCAGGTCGTGCAAATCCAGCAATGCTAGATAGAATTATGGTAGATTATTATGGAACACCTACTCCAATTAAACAAATAGCATCTATAACAGCTCCTGAACCTAGAATCATTTCAATACAAACCTATGATATATCAGCAATAAATAATATAGAAAAAGCAATTCAACAATCAGACTTAGGTGTTAATCCATCTAATGATGGAAAAATTATTAGAATAGTTATTCCACAATTAACTGAAGAAAGAAGAAAAGAACTTACAAAAGTAGTTAGAAAAACAGCAGAAGAAAGTAAAATAGCTATAAGAAATGAAAGACGTAGTGCTAATGATATATTAAAAAAGATGGAAAAAAACAAAGAACTTACAGAAGATGAATTAAAGGTTGGACAAGATGAAGTTCAAAAAATAACAGATAAACATATTAAAATGATAGATGATATTACTAAAGAAAAAGAAGAAGACATTATGGAGGTATAAAATGCCAGATGTTCTAGGTTATAGACTTGAAAGAGCTCTATCCATTTTGAATAAGTATAATTTTGAAATTGTTGTTAAAGAAACTTTTGGAAAGAATAATATAAAAACTGATCATGTAAGAGTAATAAGGCAGAAAAAATATGAAGATAAAGTAGTCCAACTAATAATAGCATATTTTTAAACCCCCATAACGGGGGTTTAAAAATGATAGAGGTGAGAATAATCTTTAGAGATTTATGGAATAATTCTAAAAAAACTAAAGTGTCTTCTAAGATTAATATGAAATCGCTACCTAAACATATAGCGATTATTATGGATGGAAATGGAAGATGGGCTGCTAAACGTATGTTGCCAAGAAATCTTGGACACAGAGCAGGTGTAGAAGCACTGAGAGATGTCATAAAAACTGCTTCTAATATAGGAGTAAATTATCTAACATTATATGCCTTCTCCACAGAAAACTGGAAAAGGCCTGCCAGTGAAGTTTCTATGTTAATGAAACTATTAATTGAATATTTAAAGAAAGAAGTAGCTGAGTTAGATGATAATAATGTAAAGATTCAAGTAATAGGAGATATAAAGCAATTACCAGATGAGGTGATTGCAGAAATAGATAGAGCTATAAATAAAACAAAATCTAATGATGGACTTTGTGTTAATATAGCTTTGAACTATGGTGGACGTTTAGAAATTGTAAATGCTGTAAAAAAAATAAGTGAAAAAATAAAAAATAATCAAGTTCAAGTAAATGAAATAGATGAAAACTTAATCGAATCTTTTCTATATACTGCAAATATACCTGATCCAGAATTGTTAATAAGAACAAGTGGAGAAATTAGATTGAGTAATTTCTTATTATGGCAATGTGCCTATTCGGAATTTTGGTTTACAGATGTATATTGGCCAGACTTTAAAGGTGAGGATTTACTAAAAGCTATATCAGATTATCAAAATCGTAAAAGAAGATTTGGTGGAATATAGGGGTGAAGGAATGCTTAAACGAACTATCTCTGCAATAGTTGGATTACCATTACTGCTAGCTGTAGTTATTATTGGGAAAACACCATTATTTATTGCAGTTTTATTAATATCTTTAATTGGTTTATGGGAATTTTATAAGGCGTGTAAAGTTAAATTGTTAGCACCTATAGAAATAATAGGTTATATATCGGC
>CAYLXY010000196.1:0-4277 GCA_964387405.1 uncultured Clostridiaceae bacterium | reverse complement strand
TACTATCTCCACAGGCGTACATTCGGATAGTTCCTACCCTATTTGCATTTATATCTATACTATATCCTTAAAATATGGTAATTTTTCATATAAATATTCGCAAAACTCTATCCATTCTGATAACTTGTGATTTTTTCTTGAGTTGTACATATTCAGAAATACTTCATAATTCATAGTTATCATTCTTGTTTGGTTCAAAGACGATGGCAATAATTGAATCATAGCCTTCCAAGATTTTTTATCTTTCTGCAACCTCTTCTTTTCTATTAAATCTAAATATTTGTCTACTATTTCAAAATCTTCATCTTCTAAATCCTCAAAAGAAAACATATCTGTAGTTATTCCTTTTTTATGAGCTGTGTGCATAGTGGAAGTGCTATTTGCAACTGTAGCGATTTTGTATGTATCGAACTCTTTAAACCAATATAAAGGAGCTGTTACATTCAAGCTTATAAATATTTGCCTCATAAACTTTCGGTGGTCTGAACCTGCCTTAGTTAGAGTTTTCATTAATTTTAAATCGTTCTGTCCTAAGGATATGATTTTTCCATTACCATCAAATAAACTATCTATTTTATCGTATGATTCTAATGGATGTCTCATGCCTATTATTGCATTTTTAAAGTTATATGTTGTCAAATCTGTTATTTTTATCATTTAACCAGCCACCTTTCTTAGTGAACTACCCACAAGCTAAAGCTTGATGGGCTTCCTAGTCAATATCTCCAACGAAACAAGTTTACCTAGGCTATCCCGATAGTTCCTACCGTTTTACTATTCATAATTATATATTCTCCATCATTTCTGATGGATTCTTTTAAATTATTTTTATAAAGTTTTGATTATCACTTGCCAATTTTATACTCCAATTTTTTATTTGCACTATTTTAGATTTTCTATTTTTTTTGTATTCACCGTATTTTAAATATAATTCATCTACTTGTAATATTTTAATTTCTTCTATAATCTTTTTTAACAAAGGATAATCTTTATCAAATCTTTTATATATAGTAATTTTTTTTATATCTCCCATCTGTATAAACTTAATTAAATCTTTTAAAAAATTTTCTCCACTTAAAAATATTTCAAGTCCTCCAACAGTTATTCCTTCGAAAAAGGGATTGTTTTTAAATTCTTTTATAAGAAAATCTAACTTTATATCTTTAAAATCATTTTTCAAATGAATATTTTGGCATCCATCACACTTAAAGTCACACTGTGGTGCTATCAATAACATAGAAGAATAGGGTTGGTCGGCATATATATTTTCTAAATAATAAGGATTAGCTAACTCCATCTATGTCACATTCTTTTTGATTTCTTTGTTTAAATTCTTCTGTTTTTCCTTTGTTGAAATTAGATATTTTTCTAACATATCCAGTAACTCTCTGATATGCTTCTGTATTTTCACCACATATAGGACATCTCTCGTGGTAGCCATTCAAATATCCGTGAGTTTCGCAAATTGAATATAAAGGAGAGTTAGATAAATAGGGTATATCCCAATTATAAAAAATAATTCTTATTTGATTTTTAACCATTTCTCCAGTTATTCTTTCTTTTAAGTAATTATGATAAACCGAACCCCCCGTAAAGGAACTTAAAAGATTGTTTTGATGTGTGTAAATATCTTTATAACTCCATTCTATATCAACGGGTAGATGGACTGAGTTGGTAAAATAAACTTCATCTTTACCTGCTGTTATTATATTTGGGTATCTTTCTTTAGATTTTTTAGCAAGTCTATAAGTTGCTCCTTCTGCTGGTGTCGCTTCTAAATTAAACAACTCACCTGTTTCTTCTTGAAAATCGGATAATTTATCTTTCATAAATTCCAATACTTTAAAAGTAAAGTCTTTTCCTTTTTCTGTATCTATTCCAACACCCAAATAATTCAAACACATTTCATTTGCACCTATCATACCTATTGTTAAGAATAAAGTATCTAGGCTAACTAAATATATTTTTAAGGCAGGGTATAGGTTTTTATCAAATAAATCTTTTACAAACTTCTTTTTAAGCATAAGCTGTTTTTTGCCTATTTCCATTTGTTCTAATAAATCATTGAAAAATAATGATTCGCTTTTGTTTTTATTTCTAAAAGCTACATTTGGTAAATTTATAGTATATACCCCCAAACTACCAGTCTTTTCACCTGCACCAAATAGCCCACCTGTTTTGTTTATAAGTTCTCTTTTATTTAATCTTAGCCTACAGCACATTGAGTATACATCATCTTCTTTTAAATTTCCTTGAACAAAATTCCCAAAATACGGTAGCCCGTATTTTGCAGACATCTCCCATACGTTTTTATAATAAGGATTATCCCAATCCATATCTTTTCCTATATTAAAAGTAGGTATAGGATAAGATAGTGCATTTCCTTGTGCGTCACCATTCAGCATAACTTTTGAAAAAATATCAGTCAACATGTCACACTCTTTTTGAAAGTTACCGTACACAAAACCTTTTTTTTCTTTACCGTTTATTATTACATTTAAATTTTCCATAGGTTTTGGAACTTTGAAATCTAATGTTTGATTTGAAAATGTAGGTTCAGAACCAGCCCTTGAGTTTGAATTTAATGCAAATATCATATTTTGCACTGATTCAGTTATGTCTTTTACATCCAAATCATTATATTCTAACTCTATTTTTGATAAATACGGGTCACTTGGATATTCAATATTCAACCCGAATGAAGTTTTTATCATTTCATCTCTTTCTAATTTATCAAAGTATAAAAATGGTGCTAAATATGTGTTCCAAGAAGAGTAAGCAATTGCTCCAGCTACCTCATTTTGAAAAATTGTCATAACATTAGCAATTTGAGAAGTTATTGTTCTAAGTCTTTTGGCTGGTGCAGATACAGCTACATTTGGAACTCCTTTTACTCCTAATAAAAGTAAATCTTTTAATGAAGCACCGAAACAATATGAACTTAAACTGCCTAAATCATGTATATGAGCATCTCCATTATTATGTGCTTCTAATATTCTTTTATCGAAAGAATCGTAATAATCCTTCCATATTAAAGCACTATCTTTCCCAACTAAATGCTTATTTAATGCACCTAAACTAAAAAAACTATTTGAATTTTCTTTTACTCTCCAATCTGATTTGTTAATATATTCATCATATTTGTTTTTTACATATTTTTCATAATTCATAACTACGCATTCCCTTCCTTCCATATTTCAATATGTTTAATTTGTTTCCCATCTTTTATTATTATAGGTGCTATCTGTTCTACTAATTGACCCTTGCTCATCAATTCTCTTGCTAAGGTTACCATTGTTTTTTCATCTTCTTTGTATTCAAACTCTATACCACTCTCTTCTAATTTTTTCTTTATCTCGACACATTTGCTGCAACCTGTTTTGCCATAAACTAACAACATCAAATCCTCCTCCAATATTTAACAACAATTTCTTCATCAATCTCATACCCCATCATAGCCTCTAAAAAATCTCTAAATTTACCTATAACTTCACCAATTTCAACTGCATCATCATCTTCTAATTTATCTATAGAAAATCTCATATGCTCATTGCCAAAATAATGGTAAAAATCTATTCCAACGCCCATAATATCACTCACCTTTCCAATCTCAATACCAAACATATTAGCCATACCATCTTTAATCTTTGTCAATATACAATTATTGCTTTCACAACATATCTCACACTCTTTGCAACATTCATCTGCTGTAATGTCAATATATCTTTTTAACTCGTCAATACATTCTTTTTTATACATTCATATCATCCCACCTTTTACTCTGCCAATCTTCCAAAATTAACTTGACAATTAATCAGCCACTCAGATAACCAAAAGTCTAAAACAACATACTTAAACTTTTAATGTGGATTTTATCTAATTTTAATATTTAATCTTTATAACCTAAACTTATAACAACTTGAATTTTTAATTTTAAAACTTTTAACTTTAAGGCTTAATCTGTGAACTTTTATTTCCAATTATCCCTCAATTTGGGATATGTATAATATTTTAATTCGAATCGACGAATTAAATTGTCTTTTTGGTGTAGAATTTCTTTTTTTATACATTGATTGAATATTCTATAAAACATTTCAATGGTTGTTTGTTTATGGTTTCGATTAATTGTCAATTATTATTATATTTCTATAAATGTAACAGCATTACTTTCGCTCAGAACATAATCACATTCTGCTTGAAAGTTATATATATACTCCGATAACTCATCTATTACTTTTTTAAGCCCTATAGGGTCTACTAATTCATATTTATTTTTG
>CAYLXY010000195.1:0-4288 GCA_964387405.1 uncultured Clostridiaceae bacterium | reverse complement strand
TTCTTGAAGCTAAAAACATACCTAATTTAGCAAAGATACTAAAGGAAAATAATTATAATGTAAGTATACATGCAACAGAAAAACAATTAGATGCTATGGAAGTGGCATCACAAGCCTGTAAGGATAATTACCATATAATTATAGCTATGGGTGGTGATGGAACAGTAAATGAAGTTGTCAATGGTATAATGGCTAATAAAATTAGATCTAAATTAGCAGTATATCCAGCAGGCACCGTAAATGATTTTGCAAATTATTTGAAAATTCCACGTGGAATGGATGAATTTGCTAAAATAATTATTAGGGAAAATATAATAAAAACAGATGTTGGTCTAGGAGGAGATAGGTATTTTTTAAATGTGGCTGCTGCAGGATTATTGACAGATGTAGCCTACAGAGTATCCTCAGAAGCAAAAACAGTTTTAGGAAAGTTTGCATATTATTTAGAAGGCCTTAAAGAACTACCTAGGCAAATGTTTAAACCTATTAAAGTACGTATAAAGATAGGCCAAGTAGAGGAGGAAAGGGAAATTTTATTTTTTCTAATAGCAAACACTCCTTCAGTAGGTGGTTTTAAAAACATTGTTCCAGAGGCTAATATTAACGATGGTAAATTTGACTTACTTATAGTTGAAAAAAGTCAATTTATTGATGTAGCAAGTATCTTTTTTATGGCTTTATCAGGTAACCATACAAATCATCCTAATTTACAATATATCCAAGTAGATGCTTTTAGTGTTTATAGTGATGATAATATATATGTGGATTTAGACGGTGAACAAGGAGGTAAACTTCCTATGGATTTTTCAGTTAAAAAGGGTGCAATTGATTTAATCATTCCATAGGCAAAGTAATATAGTTTTTTCAGGGGGTTAGAAAACTCAAACAATCAATAAAAATAGAGAATATTGAGGAAGTGGGGACATGGAATTAATAAATGGTCGTTATAAAGTTCTAAAAAATATAAAAAAAGATCATTATTCTGGTCAGTTTGTAGCAATAGATTTACTAAGACAGAATAGAAAGCTTATCTTGTACTTAATATTAGATACATTTGCAACTAGACCTTTTATTGAGTATTGCAATAATAATTTTTACAAGATATCATCATATAAACAGGAAAATATAATATGTGTCTATAATTATGGTATTGTTGAAACTATTGATGATAGGGAAATTACAGAAAATGTTTTTTTCTATACTACAGAATATGCAGATACTATTAATTTAACAGATATAGATAAACCATTGAAAGCATATGAAATATTAGATGTATATAAGCAACTTTCTCGTGCTTTAGATTTTCTTCATTATCATGGAATAACATACAAGTATATTGTAGCAGATACAATTAAAATAATAAATCAAAATGGAAAATTTATTATAAAACTACTAGACATAGTAAGTGTATATAAAATGGAAACAGCAAAAACACATTTTCATAATCTCACACATGGCTGTATATCACCGGAAGTTAGTAGGGGCATAGAGGTTGGCAGCTATGCTGATATATATTCTTTAGGTTCTTTAATTTATTATTTACTCACATTAAAACCATTAAATCATAATGATCTTAATATGTCTATCAAAGAATATAAAAGTACTAATGATAAATATGGAAATTTAAAATTTCAGCTTTTAAATTTAGTTCAAAAAATGACAAACCTTGATATTGCTAATAGATACAAAACAGTTCATCAATGTAATCAAGTAGTTAAAGAAATTTATAATCTTGATGAAGTTATTGAAAATATACAAGATATGGATAGAATTAATTTTAAAATTCCACTTATAGGAAGGGATCGAGAGCTAAAACAAATATGTGATATTTGTCAAGTTACTGATGGGAAAATAATGAAATTTAATAAAGATTTAATTCTTGTAAGTGGAGACAAAAGTATTGGAAAAAGCAGACTATTAAGAGAAGTAAACAACTTAATGAAATGGAATGGATATAAAACATTTCCTATTCTCACAAATGAAGAAGGTTTTAGTATAACCATAAAAAATATACTGAGACAACTTATTAAAATAGCATCCGAGACAAGTATAACAAAATATGGAAATGAGCTAGCAAAATTAATGCCTGAAATAGCTGTTAATAGAGATATTGTCTTATCTAAAACTTTACCAAAAGAGCAGGAGAAATTAAGATTTTATGATCGTATAGCTAATTTCATATTAGATGTGTCTCTAAGCTATTCTACTGTACTTTTAATTGATGACTTTCATTTAGCAGACAAGGAAGCTCTTGAGTTTATAGATTATTTAATTAATATAAACAAAATTAAGAAAGCTCCTTTACTATTAATTTTGGCTTATAGAGATGAACAATACACTTGTATAGAAAACAAAGAATATATAAATAAATGGATACTTAATAATACTTTAAGTATGAAACTAAGTCGTTTAACAATTGAAGAAACTACACATATGATGAAACATATTTTAGGCTGGAATGAAGATCTACTTAATTATGCAAGTAAAATTAAGGAAGATACTCAAGGAATTCCTGGTTACATAGAATATATAATAAAAGAGTTATATTCACAAAAAATAATTGTAATTGATTATAGCAAAGAACATAATAGATTTGTTCCTAAACTAAATATAAAGGATTATGATAAAGTTATACTTCCAGACAGCGTTGATGAATCAATAATAAGACAAATTAAATTATTAGATAGTTTATCAAGAGATATTTTATACATAACATCATTGTTTAAAACTGCAGTTTCTAAGGATATTATAAATAACTTGTTACAGGTTGAAGAAGGTATCTGTGATAATTGTTTTTTAAATTTAATTGAACTGAATATTATATGTGAAAAGTTTGATGATTGGGGATATACTTACGACTTTTGCAATACTAGTTTTAAAAAATATATATATAATAATATAGAAGAGAAAAAAAGAACATTGTTACATATAAAAGCTAGTAATATACTTGAAGAATTATATATAAAAGAGGGTAGAGAGAATAAAGATGAACTTATATATCATCTTATACAATCTAATCAAAAAAACAAAGCTATAGATTACTGTATACAATCTGGAATTAATATGCTTAGATTTTTTATGTACGAACAATCATATAATTTTTTTAAGAGAGCTTATGAATTATTAGATGATGATAGAGATAGTAGAAAGTTAATTGTTGTATTTTATATTGCTAAAGTTAGTAAAAACTTGTTTAAAAATAATGATGCAATACATTATTTTAATTATGCTATTAAATTAGCCTATTTGCAAGGCTCTAACACAAAGCTTATAGATGCAAAAAACAAAATAGCACTAATATATTTAATAACAGGTGAAATTGAATTAGCTGAAACTTACTTAAACAAGTCTATAGATATAGCAATGAAAACTAATTATACTGAAGGTCTTATGGAAGCAGCATATTTATTGACTAAAGTATATATGCAAACAAGAAGATTTAAAGAAATGAAATTAACTGTAGAAAAATACTTTAATTATGCTTGTGAAAAAGATGATCTATATTATATTGGTATCTTTATGGGACAAAAAGGGATTGTTGAGTATTTTCAAGGAAAGCCTATAATTGCATTACAGTTTTTCAAAGAAAGTGTAGATTACTTAAAAAAGACAGATAGATCAGAAAAAGCTTTTGAACCTATTAATAATATTGGCATAATATACAATAAACACTTTCAAGATACATATAATGCTAGAAGGTATTTTCAAAAAGCATTAAGTATTTCCGAACAACATCATAAAACTGATCATATAATCACATCTACTAATAATATTGCTGAAAGTTACATTATGGACTATAATTTCAATAAAGCTATAAATATGCTTAAAAAGAAGCTAAAGATGGCATATGATTATGGAGATGAAATTTTAAATTTATCAATATATACAAATTTAATCAAAGCCTATACAAATATAGGAGAATATAAGCAAGCTTATTCATATATGATAAGAGGTAAAGATATTTTAAAAAACAATAAATTCAACTATAAAGGTATAAATGTAGAAACCTATATTGAAGCTTGTGTAAATTTATATATGGCTATGGGCGTTTATAACAAAGCTTTAAGTACAATAGAGGAATTTTTTGAAAAGTTTACAGATGTGGGCCCTTTAACAAAGCTACGTATGAGAAAATTACATTATTTTGCAAAATATTATAATGGACATATGATTAAACATAAAGAACTCACAGAATTAATTGAAGACTATAGGGAAACTAGTTATATATTAGATAGAAGAGAACTTTTATTAGATGTCGCTGGTCATTATATAGAACAATCAAAGATGA
>CAYLXY010000194.1:0-4321 GCA_964387405.1 uncultured Clostridiaceae bacterium | reverse complement strand
CCTTGGTATAAATCACTAATGTCTCTCTAAAGATAGATTGTTCCTATTTATACAAGACTAATATTAATATTTTGTGATGAATATATTAAAGAGTGGTAGAAAACATAGTGTTTGAATATATATACAAAGTCTAATATAATAATGTTATAATTATTAATATTGAAATATAGAAAAGGGTGGTCTAATGTCAAATTTAACAGATAAGTGCACAAAGTTACGGGAAGCTTCCCATATGTTGTCAGCTGTTCCCACTAAATATAAAAATCAAGCATTAAATTTAGTAGCAGAAAGTTTAAAGAAAAATTTATCATATATACTTTCTGAAAATAAAAAAGACGTAGAGATTGCAATAGAAAATGGTACAAAGGATAGTCTTATAGATCGCCTTACATTAAACGAATCTAGAATGGAAGGTATAATAGATGGAATTAAGACAATTGTAGATTTAAAGGATCCTATTTGGAAAAGTAACGATGTATGGACTATGGAAAACGGTCTTACTATTAGTAAGATGACAGTACCCTTAGGAGTAATAGGCATCATATACGAATCAAGACCAAATGTTACAGTAGATGCCTTTGCTTTAGCATTAAAGAGTGGTAACTGTATATTATTAAGAGGAAGTTCTTCTGCAATTTATTCTAATAAAGCATTAGTTAAGGTAATTAAAGAAGGTTTAAAACAGAGTGAAATAAGTGAGGAAGTAGTAGAACTTATAGATGATCTTGATAGAGCCTTAGTAAAGGAAATGTTAACATTAAATGAATATATAGACGTAATAATTCCAAGAGGAGGTTCAGAATTAATTCGTTTTGTAGTAAGCAATGCTACAGTACCTACTATAGAAACCGGAATAGGTAACTGTCATACCTATATAGATGAGTCTGCTAATTTAGAAGACGCTGTTAATATAATAATAAATGCAAAAGTACAAAGGCCTGGAGTTTGCAATGCATGCGAAACCGTACTAATACATGAAGATATGGCAAAAGATGTTTTGCCAAAGCTTTATGATAAATTAAAAGATAAAGTTGAATTTAGAGGATGTAGTAAAACGAAAGAAATAATAGATGTAAAAGAAGCTAGGGAAGAAGATTGGGCAGAAGAATATTTAGATTATATTCTTGCAGTTAAAGTTGTTTCTAATGTAGAAGAAGCAGTTAATCATATAAGAGAATATGGTAGTCAACATTCTGAAGCTATAGTTACAGAAAACTTCACTAATGCTAATTATTTTTTAAGAAGAGTAGATGCTGCAACAGTATATGTAAATGCATCAACTAGATTTACTGATGGTGGAGAATTTGGCTTTGGTGGAGAAATGGGAATTAGTACACAGAAAATTCACGCTAGAGGACCAATGGGTATAAATGAATTAGTAACAGTAAAATATACTATAGTGGGAAATGGACAAATTAGAGAGTAGAGGTGTGCAAGAATGTTATCGGAAGTAATGAAAAAGAGCAGAAAAATTGTAATTAAAATAGGTAGCAACACACTCTCCAACGAAGATGGCACTATTAATCATGATTTTATAGAAGAACTAAGTCAGCAGGTATCTTTCTTAATTGAAGAAGGAAAGCAAATAGCAATTGTAACTTCAGGAGCAAGAATTGCTGGTATTAGTAGAACTAATAAATGGTCAAGAAAAGAAGATTTGAACTATAAGCAGGCTTTATGTGCAATTGGACAAGTGGAATTAATGTCAGCCTACAATAGTCATTTTTCTAAACATGGTATTTATATTGGTCAGTTACTTTTAACTAAGGATGACTTTCATGATGAATCAAGAACCTTAAACATAAGAAATACATTGTTTACATTAGTTGATGAAGGTATAGTACCAATTATTAATGAAAATGACACTGTAAGTGTGGAGCAAATTAAAATAGGAGATAATGACACCTTAGCCGCTTATTCTGCAAGTTTATGGAACGCTGATTTGTTAATACTTTTAAGTGATATAGATGGGGTGTATAATAAAAACCCTAAATGTAATAAAGATGCGAAGCTCTTAGAGCGAGTAGATGATATAGATAGTATGCTGAAAGAAATTGAAATAGGAGAGACTAACACTTTTGGAACAGGTGGAATTACAACAAAAATAGAAGCAGCAAAGATTGTAAATGCTTATGGTATTCCAATGATATTGGCTAATGGCAAAACAGAAAATATATTATTAAAACTATATAATAACGAAACAAAGGCAACTATATTTTTAGCAGACGAGGTGTAAGAAATGGATAAAAAAATAGGATTTATTGGTTCAGGAACCATGACTTCTACTATAATTGATGGCCTAGTGGATAGTTTTAAAGATATAAATAATAAGATATATGTTACTAATAGATCTAGGGAAAAAGCTGAAAAATTGTCTAGTAGGCTTAATATAAACCTATGTGAAAGCAATATTGAATTAGTTGAGAAATGTGACATTATTTTTTTAGGCATCAAACCAAATGTATATGAACCAGTACTAAAAGAAATTAAATCTTATATAAATAGTAAAAAGCTAATTATATCAATGGCAGCTGGAATCACAATAGATGATATAAATAAATACTTTGAGGAATCTATAAAAACAATTCGTATAATGCCTAATGTTGGGGTTACTGTTAGTGAGGGCATGATTGCATTGAGTGCTAATAATAGGGTAGCTAAGGAAGAAGTGGACCTAGTAGTAAATCTATTAACTAGCATAGGTAGAGTAGATCAAATAGAAGAATATTTGATGGATGCAGTAACAGGTATAAGTGGTTGTAGTCCGGCTTATATAGCTATGTTTATAGAAGCTTTAGCAGATGGAGGTGTACTTCAAGGTATGCCACGGGATAAAGCATATATTTATGCCGCACAAACTTTAATTGGAACAGGAAAAATGATGCTTGAAAAAGGATTGCATCCGGGAGAATTAAAAGATTTAGTTTCATCCCCTGGTGGAGTTACTATAGAGGGAGTTTATAATTTAGAAAAAAGAGGCTTTAGAAGTATTATCATGGAGACTATGGAAACTTGTGACAAGAAGATGAAATCTATGAAGTAGGATTCCCCAAAAGCGCAGATTAAGAAAATCTAATAAGGAAGGGTGTATCAAGACATGGTTAATGGAAAAATGAAAAAACCATCACCGTCGGTAGATCAATGGTTAAAAGAAGCAAAAGCTGACCCAACAGCTCTACAGGAAGGGATGTATTTAGTTCATAATGGAGTTGTACGTCAAACACCAAAGGCTAAAGTACGCCAAGGAATTGATGATGGTTCTATGGTAACAGGTATGGAATTTTCTTATGATGCAGCAAAGGTTGATATAGTCATAGCTGAAACCCTTAAGAGAGAGGGTATTTTCCATGTTAGGGTTTGGCTTAATGAGGGATATCTAGAACTTGGTGATGACATAATGTATGTACTGATAGGTGGGGATATTAGACCTCATGTTATTGATGCACTACAATTTTTAGTTGCAAAGATTAAAGGTGAATGTGTTGTGGAAATCGAGAAAAGATAATTAAAATTATAAATAGATACTAAAAAGTAATGCATATATGGAGGCCATTGATATTAATTCATGGCCTTTTCTTGTTTTAATTGATGACTCTAAGGAAAAAAACAGACAAAAAATTAAAGTTAGAACCTAGTTTTCTAGAGATTGATTATATCTATCAAGGCTGATATAACAGGCGGTCAAAGACCGCCAAGTGTCACACAAACATTTTATAAGAAAACATATACAGTTTTATAAATTAGTATTTGCTGTACATTTCAGCATCCTCTTTAGTTCTATGAATAGTACTATGAGGATGTTCGGGTGGTGCATAAATAGAATATAATTTAAGAGGAACACAACCTGTATTAATAACATTATGCCATTTACCAGCAGGTATAAGGATGACATAATCATCGTAAACCTTTTCTTGGTAATATAAATATTCTTTATTATCTCCCATTAAAACTAGACCCTGACCTTCCTCAATTCTAATAAACTGATCATGGTCAGGATGAATTTCTAAACCTATATCATCCTTAGGGTTAATACTCATTACGGTAAGCTGTAAATAGGCTCCTGTCCATAAAGCAGTTCTATAAGTAGAATTCTGCTTAGTAGCTTTTTCGATATTAACTACATAGGGATTTGGGCCATGATCACTTAAATTAATACATTCTTCCCAATAGTTTGGGGGCATTGCTGGTCTATTACAATAAGGGTTTTGATGCATATGATGGTGATTATACATTGATTCATTATTCATGTTATTACTCCTTTCATCGACTCTTTTATATTATATGTCTTATGTATTGCAGGGGTGATAATATTTTTATTTTT
>CAYLXY010000193.1:0-4341 GCA_964387405.1 uncultured Clostridiaceae bacterium | reverse complement strand
GAGGGACTTCCGCGACAACGAGGGGGCCGTGTTCGGCGAGGTCGTACTCGTCGGGCCACTACAGAAATTCCAGGTACTGATAATTTACATAATCCTAAAGAAATAATTCTAGAAAGTCAAAAAAAGGCCAGTGGAATATTTGAAAGCGAAGAAACTTTTTTTTTGGTAAATGGCAGCACTTCTGGTATATACAGTATGATAATGGCATCTACATCCCCGGGAGATAAAATACTTGTAGATAGAAATTGTCATCAAGCAGTAATAAATGCTAGTTTGTTAGGAGATTTAATACCTATATATGTATATCCAAATATGGATGAAGAACAGGGTATAGCCATGGGAATATATCCAGAAGAAATTGAAAAGCAGTTAATAAAACACAGGGACATTAAAGCTGTAATACTTACCTATCCAACTTATCATGGTATTGCATTTGATTTAAAAAAAATAGAGGAAATAGTACATAAGTATGATAAAATACTATTAATAGATGAAGCACACGGTGCACACTTAGGATTAAGTAAAAACTTACCTTTAACTGCTTTAAGTTGTGGTGCGGATGCAGTTGTGCAAAGCACCCATAAAACATTGCCTTCATTTACTCAAAGTTCTATGCTTCATATACAAGGCAATAGAATAGATAGAGATAAATTAAGCCTTATGCTTAGAATACATCAAAGCAGTAGTCCTTCTTATTTATTATTATCTTCTTTAGACTTTGCAGTTATGATTTACAAAACAAAGGGTAAGTATTTAATGGAAGCTTTACTTAAGAATATTAATGAATTTAGGGTTAAACTTAAAGAACTACCTGGTGTAAAAGTAATGAGTGAAAATATAATAGGAAATAAAGGAGTTGAATCCATAGATATTACTCGTATATGGATTGGACTTAAAAATATTGCTGGATATGAATTGGAAGAAAGATTGAGAAAAGATTTCAACATACAGATGGAATTATCTAACAATTATGGAGTGTTGGGGGTAACATCAATTGCTAATACTAAACAAGATTTTGATAGGTTATTAAAAGGGATTAGTACAATCTCTAAGGAATTAACAAGTAAGAAAGAAAAACACTTAGAAAATTTTAAATTCAAAAAACCTGAACAAACTTGTACTCCAAGAGATGCACTATATAAAAATAAACAAAAAATATTATTTGCAAAAAGCCAAGGATTTGTTAGTGGAGAATATATAATACCATATCCACCAGGCATTCCATTAATTATTCCTGGTGAAAAGATTAATACTGAAATTATACAAGAAGTTATGAATATAATTAATAATGGCGGGGAAATTTTGGGCTTGAAAGACAATAATTGTAAATGGATTAATATAGTTGATATAGAGGGGTGATTAATTGCACAAAGGAATATTTATTACTATAGAAGGTTCAGATGGTGCGGGGAAATCTACACAGATTCCTTATATTAAAAATTTTTTAGAGGAAAAAGGTTATGATGTAATATTAACAAGAGAGCCGGGTGGAACTATAATAGGAGAAAAAATCAGGGAACTACTTTTAGACAAAGATCACAAAGAGATGTCTCCTGTGACAGAAGCCTTGCTATATTCAGCTTCTAGGGCTCAACACGTGGCAGAACTAATTATTCCAGCTCTTAAAAAAGGAAAAGTTGTATTAAGCGATAGATTTGCGGACTCAAGTATAGCTTATCAAGGAAAAGGAAGAGGCTTAGGTATGGAATCTATAATAAACATTAATGAATTCGCTACCTGTGGATTAAATCCAGACTTGACCATCTTACTGGATATAGACCCCAAAATAGGATTAAATAGAGCTAAATCCATAAAAGAAGCAGATAGATTAGAAAATGAAAGATTAGATTTTCACATAAAGGTTTCTCAAGGGTATAAAGAGCTTAGTAAAATGTATCCAAATCGTATTAAGGTTATCTCAGGAAATAAGACTATAGATGAAGTAAGTAGGGAAATAGAAAATGAGTTAAAAAATATTATGAAGGAGGAGTAAAACTATGAAACTAATCATTGCTATTGTACATGATGAAGATGTTCACCATCTTATAGACGATTTGACTAAGGAAGACTTTAGAGTTACTAAACTAGCTACTACAGGAGGATTTTTAAAGGCAGGGAATACAACTTTATTAACTGGTGTTGAAGATAATCAGGTAGACAGGGTTATTGAAATTATTAAGGAAAATTGTGAAACGAGAAGCCAAACCGTTGCCTCACCGACACCAATGGCTGGTACAGCAGGAGTTTTCATACCTTACCCTATTGAAATTAAAATAGGTGGCGCAACAATATTTGTTGTAGACATAGAAAAATATTTAAAGTTGTAGTATAGGATGAATAAAAGAATAAATTTGGAGGAAGTCATTGGACAGAAAGAAGTTGTAGGAAAACTAAGAAAAGCTTTAGAGAGCAAAGAAATAGCCCATGCCTATATATTTGAAGGAGCAAGAGGCTTAGGCAAGAAAGCTATGGCATTACAGTTAGCCTCTGCCCTGGTTTGTGAAAGTAATGGACAAAGACCTTGTAACAGATGCAAGAGTTGCACAAAAGCAAGTAGTGGTAATCACCCGGATATTAAAATAATTGAAGAAGACGGTATTATAAAAATTGATGAAATACGAAAACTTATAAAAGATATTCAGTTAAAACCATATGAAGGTAAAGGTAAAGTATACATTATATCTGACGTAGACAAAATGAATATACAAACTCAAAATGCATTACTAAAAACCCTAGAAGAGCCACCTTCATATGCTACTTTAATTTTATTAACTACAAGGATTAATAGTCTGCTTCCTACTATTATATCTAGATGTCAAGTAATAAAATTACATCCTGTAAACTTAGAAACTATAAAAGACTATTTAATTAAAAACAAAGGAATTGATAAGGAAAAAGCGAAGATGTTGGCTACATTTTCAAGAGGGATTATAGGACGTGCAATTGAATTATTAGATAATCCAGACTTTTATTATAGAAGGGAAAAGGTTATTGAAATATGTAATAATTTATCAACTTCTAAACTTTTTAGCATATTGGAACAAATTATATTTTTTGAAGAACAAAAGCTGCACATAGAAGAAGTTTTAAATCTCATGACTAGTTGGTACAGAGATTTGTTTATATATAAGGAAACAAGGAATATAGAATTTATAACAAATGTAGATAAGATAGAAGAAATTGATTTTCAAGGGGAAAAACTAAATCTAGCTAAAATTATAGATATTATATTTATAATAGAAAAGACAAAAAATAATTTGAGAAGCAATGTTCAATTCCATTTGAATATAGAAATAATGCTTTTAAATATTCAGGAGGTTTTAATTAAATGGTGACAGTGGTGGGAATAAGATTTAAAAAAGCAGGGAAGATATATTATTTTGATCCAATTGATATAGAAATAAATAAAAATGATTCTGTTATTGTGGAAACTGCAAGAGGTATAGAGTTTGGGCAAGTTGTAGTTGGGCCTAAGCAAGTTGCAGAAAAAGATATAATTAGTCCTTTAAAACCTGTTATCCGTATTGCAACAAAGGAAGATGAAGAACAACATTTGGAAAATAAAATGAAGGAAAAAGATGCACTCGAAATTTGTATAGAGAAAGTTCAAAATCATAATTTAGACATGAAACTAGTAGATGTAGAGTATACTTTTGATAATAACAAGGTTATATTTTATTTTACTGCTGATGGAAGAGTTGATTTTAGAGAATTAGTGAAGGATTTAGCTTCTATTTTTAAAACAAGAATAGAATTAAGGCAAATAGGCGTAAGAGATGAGGCTAAAATGCTCGGCGGTATTGGACCGTGTGGTAGATCCTTATGTTGTTCTACTTGGCTTGGCGACTTTGAACCAGTTTCAATTAAAATGGCAAAGGATCAAAGTCTATCTTTAAATCCAGCTAAAATTTCCGGCATTTGTGGGCGGTTATTTTGTTGCTTAAAGTATGAACATGATATATATGTAGAAATATTAAAAAAACTACCTAGTACAGGTTCTATAGTTTTAACTCCTGATGGTGAAGGGGTTGTAGTTGAAACCAATGTATTGTTAGAGATTGTAAAAGTTAAAATTACTAATCCTAATAATAAAGATGAAGAAATACAAACTTATTTATTACACGATGTTAGCAAAGTTACAGAAACAGAAAGTGAGTTGGAATTACCGGAAGAATTAGATGAAGATTAATAATTTCCACAATAAATTACTAAGTTTAGAAAAATACTAATAACAAAATAAACAACTTGAAATTAAGGGCACACAATAACTCTTACCCTTGATTTTAAGTGTTTATTGTGATACTTTTAGTATATGACAACATATAATTATATGAAATATAT